>CAYRII010000155.1:0-6798 GCA_964424245.1 uncultured Terriglobales bacterium
GTAGTACGAGGTGTTGGCGGATTTGGCATCCACGCGGTTCAGCACCACACCCAGAATCGGTTTGTCCTGGAACTCCCGGCGTGCCTGCTGCACCATCTCCACCGGGGTGCGGGAGGCTTCCACCACCAGAACCACGCCGTCGCAATACCCGGCCAGAAGGCTGGAGTCGGAGATCGGAACCGACGGAGGCGAATCCAGGATGATCCAGTCAAAGCAGGAAGACAGCCGGTGGATCAGCTTCTTCAGGCGGCCGTTGGCGATCAGCTCGGCGGCGTTGGATACAGGCTTGCCGCCGGGGATGAAGTACAAGTTTTCCAGAGAACCGCGCTGCACAATCGCGTACTCATCGGCCTCGTCGCGCAAGTAATCGCTGAGGCCCGGCCCCGAAGGCGCTCCCAGGGCGGCGTGCACCTGCGAAAGGCGCAAGTCCGCGTCCACCAGCAAGACACGCTTGCCGTGTTGCCGCACAATCACCTGCGCCAGGTTGGCGGAGACGAACGTTTTTCCCTCACCCGGCAAAGCGCTGGTAATCAGCACCGACTGCAGCGGCATCTTTTCCCGAATCTTGTACAGGCGCGAACGCAATGTGCGAAACGCTTCCGAGTAAATGGAGTGGTCCTGGTTCTGGAAGAACAACATGGTCTTGAGGTTGGGCTTCCACTGCGCCAGGCGGCAGCGCGCGGACAAAGCCTCAAGGCTGATGTGCCCGTTGGAGCCCGATACAGGAGCCGCTGCCAGCATGTCCGGAATTTCGGGAATGCCCGCAGAGGAAACAGGCTGGCTGGCGGCGGCTGGCTCAACCTGGCCGCCGGAAATGACGCCTTGCAGTTTCTCCTGCTCGGCTTTTTTGAGTGCATCGTGAATTCGGCTCATGAATTAGTCCCCTTCCTTGGCCACGCCGGACGCCTTCTCGTTGCGATTTAGCCGTTCCGACAAGCGCTGCAGGTGCTGCACGGCCTCCATCAGAATCAGGTTTTCTCCTCCCCCGTTGGAGGGAACCGGCACCGTGGGCTCAATCTCGTGGAGCTCAAACTCACGGGCCACTTCCTCCACTACGTCGCCGCCGACCTGCGCTTTCTGGTCCACAAACGTGCTGATCAGGGCGTGGTCGCAGAGCAGGTTGATCACCCGGGGGATGCCGCGGGAATACTCATGCACGGTGCGCACCGCCTCCGGCGTGAAAATGACATGCCCGTTGTTGCCGGCGACCTTGAGGCGCCGCGTGATGTAGTGGTCCGTCTCGTCAGGATTCAGAGGATGAGTCTTGCAGCGCAGCGTGATGCGCTGGCGCAGCTGGCGCAGCGACGGCTGGCGCAGCTTTACATCCAGCTCGGGCTGGCCGGCGAGCACGATCTGCAGCAGCTTCTCGGTGCTGGTTTCCAGGTTGGTCAATAGGCGAATCTCTTCCAGCACCTGCGGCGAGAGGTTCTGCGCCTCGTCCACGATCAAAACGGCGTTTTCGCCCGCGCGATAGCGCTCCAGCAGCCAGTGGTTCAGTTTGAGCAGCATCTGGCTCTTCAGGCGCGATTCGCAGGCCACTCCGAAGTCGTTCATCATGAAGTCAAAAAACTGGGGGACATTCAGCCGCGAGTTGAACAGGTACGCTGTGGATACGTGTTGCCGGTGCAGCCAGTCCAGCAAGCGGTTCAGCAGGGTGGTCTTGCCCGTGCCCACTTCGCCCGTGAGGAGAATGAAGCCCTTGCGGCTCTGGATGCCGTAGGTCAGGCAGGCCAGGGCCTCCTGGGTGTGCCGCGTGACGTACAGAAAGCGCGGATCCGGATTCACGTTGAACGGATTTTCTCTCAACCCAAAATGTTTCTTGTACATGGTTGCGTCCTATAGTTCCGCGCGGTCTTGCGGCCGGGACTTCCGTCCCAGCGAGATGTACTGCCGAAGCCGGTTAGGCCGATGACCATTGCCATTGGCCTGGCCCAGCGTGGGCATCACCGCCAGCGTGGGCAGGTTCAGATACATCGTGACGTCCTGCTCGGAGCGCAGGGATTTGTCCCGCAGCTCCAGAATGAAGACCAGACCCAGACCAAGGGCCAGGCCGCCGCCCAGTCCTCCAAGGCCAAACAGAGGGCGATTGGGGAAGCTGGGCCGCTCCGGCAAGTTGGCCGGGTCAATCACGCGGAACTGCTCGCCCTGTTGGCGGCGCTCCAGGTCCGTCGCCATCTCCGACTGCGTCCTCTTGGCCAGCAGCTCGGTGTAGAAATCCAGCGCTGTCTGGTGGTCGCGCGTCAGGCCCTTGAACTGTTCCTCGTCTACAGGGCTCAACTGCACGCGGGACTGGTACAGCCCAATCTGGCCCTGGATGCTGCGCTGCTGTGCCGTCTTTTCGCGAATGGCCTGTTGGTACTGATAGAGCTGGGCCCGCAGTTGCTTGATCTCGTTGGGCTCGTTGGCGGCAGGCTTGCTGGTTTTTCCTGCCGCTTCGGCGGGCGCCGCCGCAAACTGTTCCAGGCGCTGTTTCATGCCTGCGATGTCTCTCTTGATCTTGACGACATCGGGGTGACTATCGGTATAACGCGATTGCAACGTGACCAGCTGGGATTGCAGGCTGGCCAGCTGCCGGTCAAGCGCCTCCGGAGTGCTCGTCCCCTCGTCGCCCTTTCCCCGGTATGCCGAAAGCTGCTGGGCCAGGAGAGACTCAACGTAGGCCTTGTCCTGCTGCGCCCGGCTCAGCGACTGCGTCGCCGCGTCCAGTTGCGTATTCAGCCCCATCAGGAGACTCATGTTCATCTGCTCCTGGCCGGGCAACTGGCCGATGTACGCCTTCTTGAACTCGGCCAGCTTGGCGTCCTGCTCGTCGAGCTTCTGCTTGGCTTCGTCCAACTGGCTCTGCAGGAAGTCCGTGGTGCCCTGCGCGCGCTGCTCGCGGGCGCGCAGATTCTCTTCCATGAACATGGAGGTGATTTCCGCGCAAACCTGCTGGGCGACGCGAGGGTCGTCAGACGTAAAACTGATGAAGAATCCCGGCAAACCGCCCGCTCGGCTCCCAAAATCCGGCCGCACCGCGGAAACGGCGATGGACAGCCGCATCCGCTCCACCAGCATTTCCATGGGAACATTCCTCTGGCTGGATTTGTACAAACCGAAGCGCTCGATGAGGGGTTGCAAGCGGGTGCGACTCAGGATCTGTTCCTGCATCGTGGCCAGCCGCTCCGTTACCTGCTCAGTCACCGCCGGCTTCACGAAGTTGTCCGGAACTTTCTGCTGCTCCACCAGGACAAGGGTCTGCGAGGTGAACTGGTCGGGCAGCGCCAGCGAAGCCGTGTACGCCAGCACCGGCAACACCAGCGCCGGCACGGCGAGAGACCAAAATCGCCGGCGCAGGATTGCTACGTAGTCGTCAAATCCAAGTTCTCGATCACCCAACATCGAAGGTCTCACTTTCCCCGCGCGCGAGTGCGCGGGATGGTCTAGTCAATGCGAAGCGGCCTGGGATGCCACGCCAGGCCGACTTCAAACGTGTGGCGCAAGCCAACATTCTCGCAACTGGGCAGGCTGCACCCGATTAGGTTGGAAGTCTGATGGCTGAGGGAGTAGGTGAAAAACGCAGACTTCTCCCGCCCCAGGTTCCTGGTCATGCGCACACTTCCAAATTCTGAGTTGTAGATGCGCTGGGCCGGGCCCGTTGTGAACGCCTGCAGGCCCCGGTTGCGCGCATACCCGCCACTCACACCGAGCGACCATTGGCGGGAGATCTGGCGGTCCAGGGTAAGGCGAATGATGTCGGACTCGGCGCCGGCCAGCACACCGGAGCCGCCCGTCAAGTCATGATCGTACGCAACGCCCAGGTCCATGCGCGCGATGCGGTATTTCAGGTGGCTGTTCAGGCTCCAAAAAATGCGCTGCGAGTCGCCCGCCAGGGGATCCGCGTACATGCTGAACACCGGCCCTCCCGCGATGCGGACCGCCATGCGGTTGGTCAAACGCCGGCCGAATTCCAGGCGAACGGTATGGTTGTTGATCCCGTTGGGTTGCCCAGGGAAGCGGAAACGGCCCAAGCCGTACATCACGCCCAGCGTGTTGCGGCCATTCAGGTCGCGTTCAAAGCCGGCGATCAGGTTGGACTGGTTCGCGTCCGTGAATTGCGGGTCGGAAAAACGCAGCATGCCGTAGCCGCCGGCCACGAACAGCGAAGACCGCTTGCCCAGCTTGTACTGCAGTTGGGCCACGGAGGCGTTGCTCCAGCGCGAGGTGAAGCCTGAAATGACCGACTGGCCCGGAATAAAGATCGGGTTAAAGGTCGTGACCGTGCCGTTGATGTCAAACACGGCGGTCATCAGGCTGCCCCCGCTGCCGCGCAGGGAGAACGGCGATTCCGGCAGGAAACTGATTTCATTGCCCAACATCAACGACCAGCGTCGCCCGCTAAAGGTCTGACGCAGGCGCAGATTGTGATAGGAGGAGTTCCGTTCGGAGTTCTCCGCGTAAATCTGGCCGCCACCGCCGTATTCGGCGGAAAATTCCGCGCTGCGCCAAGAACGGCGCAGTTCGAACTGCCCAGAAAGGTCGCTGGCTCCGACGAGGTCGTTCGGCCCGCCCGATCCCAAGTTCGTTTCCACCCGTTGGGAGATGTTGATGCGGGGCACGAAGATGTTGCGCGCCCGCTCCGACCGGCCGAGAGAGATCTCGTTGGCCCCTCCCACGGGACCGGTATCGGGTTCTGTGGTGTCCTGGGTGGGTTCGTCGCCAGGCTTGCTGCTGCTGACGTTAGCCTCGTCGGCGCCGATCGGATAATACGGCCCGATAGGATTGGTCCTCTGCGCTCACGCCGCCGGAACGATCAGCGCCGCGACCAGAAACACGCCCCACACTTGCTGTCCGATGCTCTTCATGACCCACCTCATTTACGGGACGACCAGAGTGTCGCCCGGCTTCATTTCCAGATTTTGTTCGACCCTTTGGCCGTTGATCACATTCTTGTAGTTGAACGGAAACTTGATCTGCCGCCCGTTCTCGTTGCGCAGCACGTAAATCTTGGACGTGTTGGCATATTGCGTGAATCCGCCCGCGGTGGAGATGGCCTGCAACACCGTCATGTTGGGCAGCAGGGGAAACGCCCCGGGCCGATTGATCTCGCCCAGGATGTAGAAGCGGCGGCTGTTGATCTGCGTCACCGTCACGGTGACGCGCGGGTCGGCCACAAACTGCTTCAGCCGCGCCGTGATCTCAGACGCCAGTTCCATGGGCGAATGCCCGGCGGCCTGGATGTCGTTGATCAGCGGAAGAGAAATCTTGCCGTCGGGGCGCACCGGGATGACCACCGAGAGTTCCACTTCCTTCCACACGTTTACGCTCAGCACATCCTCCGCGCCGACCACATAGGCCGGGTCGTCGGTCACCGCAACCGCCGGCATCTCGCTCGCGTTGCGATTGTGCGCAACCGTGGCCTCCCCTGTCGTGCTCTTCTTCGGGGCACCGTTCTTCCGGCTCGAAGAGTACTGCGACTGCGCCAGGGCGGGCAGCGGCAACACTCCCAGAAGGAAAACCGCAATCAATTGTGTCCTCGTTCTCATCTCGATCTCTCCTTACGACCGGCCTAGGTGCCTGCCGAATCCATGCGAATCTGTTTCAGTTTGTAGAGCAGCGCCTTGTAGCTGATCTGCAGTTCCTGGGCGGCCCTCTTGCGGTTCCACTGCGTGCGCGTGAGCACTTTCAGAATCAGCTCGCGTTCCGCCTGGCGTGAGGCAGCCCGGGCCGCCTGTTTGAGCGAGACCCGTTCCGCCGCTCCGCCGCGCGTTCCGGCCCCCACCCGAGACGCCATCTCCGTTACCACCGTGCCTTCCTCCCCAAGCGCCACAATCTTCTTCATCGCGTTTTCCAGCTCGCGAATGTTTCCCGGCCAGGTGTAGCTCAATATCAAGTCCTGCAGGCGCGGACTCAAAACCGGCTTCGGGCTCCCCAACAGTACGGAGTACCGTGCCAGGAAAAAGTCCGTCAGGGCAGGAATGTCCTCCTTGCGGTGGCGCAATGGCGGCAAGCGCAAGCCCACGCCGCTAATTTGGTAATAGAGTTCTTCCATGAACCGCCCCGCCCGTACTTCCTTTTCCAGTCCCTGACGCGAACTGGAGATCACCCTTGGGGAGGGACCCGGCTTGTGGCCGTTGCCGTTTCCACCGGCCAGCCAATGCAGCAGTTCCGGCTGGCACGAAGTGTGAAGTTGGCCCACCTCGTCAAGAAATACTGTCCCCGTTGCTGTTCCGTTGCCATTGGCTCCGGGCGCATGCTGAGGCGGCTGAAAAAACCCTGGCGCCAGTTCCGGACATCCCACCCGCAGGAACGACTCCTCTGCCCGGCGAGATAGCTTGTGGATCTGGAGCGCCACCGCGTCCTTGCCGATTCCAGCTTCACCCATGATCAGCACCGGCACGTCACAGTGGCTGAGGTCGCGCATCATTTGCTCAACGGCCTGCATGGCTGGGTTGGAGCTGGGCAAAAAACAGGAATCCCCGGGGGCAAGCGCGGACCATCCACCCTCCGCTGCTGAGGTTTCCAGAATCTTTGCGTACATCCTTCCTCCCGCCTTTCCAAAAGATGGCATTTGCGTGAGCGCTTCCCGTCTCCATTGCACGGCAGGTGCCAGCCTCAGGGAAACTGCGAAAGATGTCCTTTGCAAACAGGAAACTTCGTGTTTACAGTAACCTACGAGGTGCGATCCGGGGTCTTGGAGAACTTGCCGGCAGCCACGGGGGTTATTGGAACCTGCAAAATGTGGCAAAGTTTTTCTCACATTTGGCTTTCTATGTCCGCGAAGTTGCCCGGCGGCGCCTTTTGATGGGCCTGCATTTG
>CAYRII010000156.1:0-6790 GCA_964424245.1 uncultured Terriglobales bacterium
CCCTACGTTTACGTGCGGCTTGCTGCGATCAAATTTTTCCTTCGCCATGTCTCGTTTCGCTCCGTTCTGTTATGGGCGCAGCCACGGCCGCGCCGGAATCCAGTTACCTCGAAACCGCTTTCCCCTGCACGCGGGCGATGATTTCCTCGGCCACGGCGCGCGGGGTTTCTTCATAACGCGCAAAGTGCATGGAATAAGTGGCGCGCCCCTGGGTGCGCGAACGCATGTCCGTGGCGTAGCCGAACATCTCGGAAAGGGGCACGTGCGCCTTGATGACCTGCGAGCCGGCGCGATGTTCCATGCCTTCGACGCGGCCGCGACGCGAGTTGAGGTCGCCGATGATGTCGCCCATGTACTCCTCGGGCACGACGACTTCGACCGACATCACGGGCTCGAGCAGCACCGGCGTGGCCCGGCGCGCGGCCTCTTTGAAGGCCATGGAGCCGGCAATCTTGAACGCCATTTCACTGGAGTCCACGTCGTGGTAGCTGCCGTCGTAGAGCACGGCCTTGACGTCCACCATCTCGTAGCCGGCCAGGATGCCGCCTTCCATGGCTTCGCGGATGCCTTCACCGACGGGCTTGATGTACTCCTTGGGTACAGCGCCGCCCACGATCTCGTTCTCAAACTCGAATCCCTTGCCCGGCTCCTGCGGCTCCAGACGGATTTTGACGTGGCCATACTGCCCGCGCCCCCCGGTCTGGCGGATGAACTTGCCCTCGGCCTGGGACGGCTTGCGGATGGTTTCGCGGTAGGCCACCTGGGGCTTGCCCACGTTGGCCTGCACGTTGAACTCGCGCATCATGCGATCCACGATGATTTCCAGATGCAGTTCGCCCATGCCGCTGATGATGGTCTGGCCGCTATCGGGGTCGGTATGCACCTTGAAGGTGGGATCTTCCTGCGCCAGCTTGGCCAGGGCCACACCCATTTTTTCCTGGTCGCTCTTGGTCTTGGGCTCGACGGCCACGGCAATGACCGGCGCCGGAAAGTCGATGGATTCGAGCACCGCGGGTTTTTCTTCGTCACACAGGGTATCGCCGGTGGTGATGTTCTTCAGGCCCACGCAGGCGCAGATGTCGCCGGCGTAAATCTCGCTGATCTCTTCGCGCTTGTTGGCGTGCATTTGCAGCAGGCGCCCAATGCGCTCCCGCCGGCTCTTGCCGGGGATGAAGACGCCGTCGCCCGTCTTGAGGTTTCCGGAGTAGACACGGATAAAGGTGAGCTGGCCGACGAACGAGTCGGTCATGATCTTGAAGGCCAGCGCGGAAAAAGGCTCGTTGTCGTCGGCCTTGCGATGCACCGGCTCGCCGTTATCGGGGTTGGCGCCCTCGACCGGAGGAATGTCGAGCGGGGAGGGCAGGAAGCTCACCACGGCATCCAGCAGAGGCTGCACACCCTTGTTCTTGAAGGCGCTGCCGCACATCACGGGAAACAGCTTGAGGGCGATGGTGCTCTTGCGCAGGGAAACCTTCAACTCCTCAGGCGAAATGGTTTCGCCCTCCATGTACTTGTGCAAGAGCTCGTCGTCGCTTTCCACGATGGTTTCCACCATCTGGTTGTGGAAGGCGGTGGCCTTTTTCAGCAGCTCTTTGGGAATTTCTTCCACCACGTACTCGGCGCCCAGGGTTTCGTCCTTCCACACCTGGGCCTTCATGGTGAACAGGTCCACGGCGCCTTTGAACTTGTCTTCCTGGCCGATGGGGAGCTGGATGGCAACGGGGCGGGCGTTGAGGCGTTTGCGGATGGTATCGATGGCGTGCTCGAAGTCAGCGCCCATCTTGTCCATCTTGTTGATAAAGCAAATTCGAGGCACGCCGTACTTATCGGCCTGGCGCCACACGGTCTCCGACTGCGGCTCCACGCCGTGCACGGCGTCAAAAACGGCAACGGCGCCATCGAGCACGCGCAGCGAACGCTCCACCTCGGCGGTGAAGTCCACGTGGCCGGGCGTGTCGATGATGTTAATGCGGACGTCCTGCCAGAAACAGGTGGTGGCGGCGCTGGTAATGGTGATGCCGCGCTCCTGCTCCTGCTCCATCCAATCCATCGTGGCCGTGCCTTCATGAACCTCCCCGATGCGGTGCGTGATGCCTGTATAGAACAGCACGCGCTCGGTGGTGGTGGTCTTGCCGGCGTCGATGTGCGCCATGATGCCGATGTTGCGGCAGCGCTCTAATGGGACTTTTCTGGGCACGTTCTTGGCTTCTTTCCGTTCCTGCTCTCGAACTCTCTTGTTCCGCCTACCAGCGGTAGTGGGCAAAGGCCTTGTTGGCCTCGGCCATGCGGTGCACGTCATCCTTCTTCTTGATGGTGGCTCCGCGGTTGTTGGCCGCATCCAGCAACTCGTTGGTGAGCTTGTCCACCATGCCCTTCTCTCCCCGGGCGCGGCTGTAAATCAGCAACCAGCGGATGGCCAGCGAGGTGCGCCGGTTGGCGTTGACTTCGACCGGCACCTGATAGTTGGCGCCTCCGACGCGGCGCGTCTTGACCTCCAGGAGAGGCTTGGTGTTTTCCACCGCCTTCTTGAACAGCTTCAGAGCGTCGTCGCCACCCTTTTCCTGCAGCTTGTTCATGGCCTCATAAAAAATGGCCTGAGCAGTGCTCTTTTTCCCGTCCCACATCATGGAACTGATGAACTTGTTTACGAGCGAGGACCCGTAAACCGGATCGGGTGCAACGTCACCCTTCGCAATGTGTCCTTTTCTCGGCATCGTCTTTGTCTCACCGCCTGCCGGGTAACCCGGCTACCGGCCTTTCCACGAAATTCCCTTGGCCCGAAGATCAGGCCTTGGGCCGCTTGGTCCCGTACTTGGAGCGTCCCTGTTTGCGATCGGCGACCCCCACAGTGTCCAGCGTGCCGCGCACCACGTGGTAGCGGACGCCCGGCAAATCCTTCACGCGACCTCCGCGAATGAGCACAATGGAGTGCTCCTGCAGGTTATGGCCGACGCCCGGGATGTAGGTGGTGACCTCGATCCCGTTGGTCAGGCGCACGCGGGCCACCTTGCGCAGCGCCGAATTGGGCTTCTTGGGCGTCTGCGTGTACACGCGCGTGCAGACCCCGCGCTTCTGCGGACACTGCTGCAGCGCCGGGCTGGACGTTTTGTCCTTGAGCCGCCGCCTTCCCTGACGCACCAACTGGTTGAACGTAGGCACTCGATTGACTCTCCTTGCGGCACACACACGCCGCAGCTTGCTTTCTCCCGTGAGGGGCTGGCGGGCGTCCTGCGCCTACCATACTTCCCCGTGCGCGCCAGGCGAGCGCGGGGAAACTGGGTTCGATTCCGAGTTTGTCACCGGCTGACGACGGTGGTGCCGAGCCCCATAACCGGGAGGCACTCCGTTTCGCCCGCCACGACCTGCATATCCCTCCGATGGACGGCGGGCGGCGCAAGTCGAGTTTCAGCGAGGGCACCCTGATAACGGACGGTGATTCTGTCCTCGGGCGGGTACTTCCACAGCACAGCCAGATACTCTACAGGCAGGCCTTATGCAACTCGCGGAACCTATTCAACATACCAACCGCCCCCAAAACCGTCAACTGAGCGTGCCTGCAAGCAGCCGGATCATCCATCAGCCGCTGAGCGGCCCGCCCGGCGGACACACCGCTTGCCGAAAACAGAGGCAACCTCTAGACTGAATAATTCTTCAAGGTCTTCATACCCGGAAAGGTATTCCGCCCGCCGCCCATACGCGGGGGCGGGGAGGGTGCATGCGGAAGTCGGCGCTGAGAGGTCTCATCCTTTTTCTTCCTGGTCTGGTGCTCGGATTCGGGCTCCTGGGTTGCGGTGGCGGCGGAAGCGACCCCGGCTCCGTCCTCGGCCCGCCCGCCAAGGTGACATTGTCACCTTCCACGCTTTCCCTGGAGCGAGGCCAGGTGGCGGGCGTGAGTGTCCTGGTGCAGGACGCCAATGACAATCCCCTGTTCAGCGAAACGGTTACATTCAATTCCAGCAACACGTCCGTAGTCACAGTTTCCAACAACGGCCTAGTGTGCGCCGGTACCTGGGATTCGCTGACCACACCCGTTGTCTGCACCCCAGCAGCCGCTGCCGGCACGGCCAACCTGACCGCCACCGCCGGGTCCATTACCAGCGCGGCGACGCCCGTGTTCGTGCACGACAAGGTGACCAACATTGTGGTCACTCCGGGCGCGATCGATTGCCTCTCGCAGGACGACACCCAGCAGTTCACCGCACAGGCCTTCAACGGCGGCACCGATATCACCGCCACGGTGGGGCCGTTTACCTGGTCGAGTACGTTTTCCAACCTGGTGTCGATCGACACCGACGGGCTGGCCACAGCGGAGCTGCCGGGGCGCTCGAGCATCGTCGCATCCATTTCCGGCACGAACAGCACGCCCGCATCCTTTATGGTGTGTCCTCCAGCCTCCATCACGGTTCACGTGAAGGACCTGCCGGACACCACGTTCAGCGTCGCCACCGGCGCCACGGTGGATGTGGTGGCGGACGTTGTGGACACCATGGGCAAAACGCTTACGGGAGTGCCCGTGGAATGGCGGTCATCGCTTCCGGCCGTGGCCACTGTCAATAGCACGGGCCTGGTGCGGGGCGTGGCTCCTGGCACCACCACCATCAGCGCCACTTGCTCGCCTCCAGCGTGCAATGCCAACACAACCCTGGCCACTTACGGCTCGGTGGCCGTGGCCACGGTCACCGGCACCGCTGTAGCCACCACGGCCTACGCCACGTGCACGTCCACCACAGCTCCTTGCACGACGGCGGTTACCAACGGCACGCAAACGCCGCTTGTGCCCATCAACACTTCCAACAATACCGCCAGCACCGCCCTGCAACTGCCCAACACACCCAACTCGCTGATCTTCAGCGGCGACGGGCTGGTCGCCCTGCTGGGAAGCGCGGGCGGGCTGATGAGCGTTACCACCAACAACAACGCCCTGGAATCCACCGTAAGCAATGCCCCGGGCAAAGTCCTGGCAACTAACGAAGACGGCCAGCGCGCGATTATTTCCGACGTCGCCACGTCCACGGTCTTTATCCTGGACCGCACCGCCAATACGCTTCAGGTGCTGAGCATCGCCGGCGCCACGGCCGGGGCGTTTACGCCCGACGGCTTCAAAGCCTTCATCGTTGCCGGCAACGCACTGTACGTATTTTCCACGCAACTCACCTTGCGCAGCGTCGCCCTGGGAGCAGCCGCAACCGACGTGGCGATCCTGAGCGGAGGGCCGTTCGCCTACCTGGCCGGCGGAGCAGCCTCTTCCGTGACGGCCCACGCCACCTGTGACAACTCCCTGGTGGAAACGCTGGGTACTCCGGGAACGCCTTCACTGGTCAAATCGCTTCCCGATGGGAAGACGTTGCTGGCGGCGGACTCTCCCGGCATTGACGTGGTTTCCGTGGTGCCCGACTTTACCTCCGGTTGCCCGCCCACACTGGCCGACACGGTGACTTCGATCGACTTCGGACAGGGAGCGTTCATCGCCCGGCAGATGATCGTGCTACCCGACGGCTCGCGCGCCTACATCACCAGCGACCTGGCCAGCGTGCTGGTGTATGACGTTGCCGGGGGCACCACCACCACGATTCCGCTGGCGGGAGGAGCCGTACCCACCACGGGCGGCGCCACCGTGGACAGCACCAGCGTGTTTGTGGGAGGAAGCGACAACGCCGTACACCGCATCGACGTGGCCACGGATACCGATACCGCGCAGATCCCGCTTTCGTTTACTCCGGATTTGGTGGGCGTGAAGTCGCGCTAGACAGATTTTCGAACGCAAAACAGACAGCCCTCGCCATGCGCGAGGGCTGTCCTGTTTGGGAGAAGCGGCTAGGCGTCAAACGCGGCGTCGTAGTCTTCCGGATCAATGCCGTGGTAGGAGAGAGAGTGCTTCAGTCGCTGGCGCAGGTCGGAAGGCGTGGCTTCGATGAAGGCGCGAACCGCCGCCTCCAGAGTGACCGGCTCGACGCCGGCTTCCGCGCAAACCGTTTCCGCCCGCAGCTCGGCCACCTGGCGCACGCCGTCGCGCACCGGCAGGGGAAGCTCCATCATCATGGCTTCCAGGATTTCGCGGGCTTCCTCGGACCATTGCATCCAGCAGCCCTCAGTTCGTTCTGAATTTCGCGGCGACCGCACGACAGCACTATTCTTCGCCCGCTTCCTCGAGGCTGCGGGCAATGCTATCGAGCACGCCGTTGATGAAGTGCACAGATTCGGGCGCGGAAAACTTGCGCGCGATTTCCAGCGCTTCATTGATCACCACCGGGCGAGGCGTCGAGGGATGTCCCAGCAGCTCGGCCACGCCGGCGCGCAGGACGTTGCGATCCACCACTGCCATGCGGTCCATCCGCCAGTGCTGGGCATGGCGCTCAATGAGGGCGTCGATCTCCTCCCGGCGCTCGGTGGCGATGCGGAACAACTGTTCCGCAAAGGCCCGTGTTTCCGCGTCAACCCCATTGCGCTCGCCCCAGAACGTGCGACGCACCTCGTCCGGCGCCTGGCCTCCCATGTCTGCCTGGAAAAGCATCTGCAGCACCATCTCTCGCGATTTGCGGCGCGTGCCCATCGCTGGTTACCTCTTCCGCGCCCGCGCCGACCGCCTGCGCCTCTTGCTTGGGACGACAGATCCCCGACCGCGGATGGCTTTTCCCAGATTCGCCATTTCCACCGCCGAAAGGCCCGCCTCGTAGCCCTTGTTGCCGCTCTTCAGGCCGGCGCGGTCGATGGCCTGCTCCAGCGAGTCGCAGGTCAGCAGGCCGTAGGCGTGAGGCACGCCGGTCTCCTGCGCTGACTGCCCGACGCCGCG
>CAYRII010000157.1:0-6775 GCA_964424245.1 uncultured Terriglobales bacterium
GACGACAGGGGTGATCGTGCTGGCGATCAAGCGGGTGGGAGAGTCCATGCGCTTCAATCCTGCTCCGGAAGACACCATCGAGGCCGGGGATTGCCTGATCGCCATGGGCAAGCCGCAGCACCTCCGGCAACTGGAACAGACAGCCGCCACCCGCCGATGAAAATCGTTACCGCCGCCGAGATGCGCGAGATTGACCGCATCACCACCGAGCGGCACGGAATTCCTTCACTCACGCTGATGGAAAACGCGGGCACGGCGCTGGCGGAGTTCGCCCTGCGGGAGTATCCCCAGGCGCAGAGCTTCGGCGTGATCTGCGGCAAGGGCAACAACGGCGGCGATGGCTTGGTGGCGGCGCGCAAACTGCACGAGGCGGGCAGGGAAGTGCGCGTGCTGCTACTGGCCGCCCCCGGCGAGCTGAAGGGCGACGCGGCGGCGATGTACGCGAAGTTGCCGGTCACGGCAGTGATCGCCCGCACCGAAGAAGAGCTGGGAACAGAAGCGGCGCTGCACGTCTTCGACGCCGAAGTTTTGGTGGACGCCATCCTGGGCTCGGGGTTCAAGCCGCCGGTGACCGGGGTGTACGAAGAGGCCATCTTCAAGCTGCGATTGGCTGCCGAATCTCGGCCTGTGGTCGCCGTAGACATTCCGTCCGGAGCAGACGCTGATGCTCTGGTCGCTCGTCTGGGGGCAGATACTGATACCTCCGCAGCGTTTGCCGCAATGGAGAGTTGGCCGGCCCCGGCCTCTGCAATCGTAACCTTCACGGCACCGCGGCCTGCTCACCTCTTTGACTGGTCACTTACGAGCGGCCCGATCGTCGTTGTGGACATCGGTTCACCACAAGATGCCGTAGTGTCAGCCCTGGGTCTAAGAGCTGTTACAGCTGTGGATCCCTTCGGATTGCTGGAGCGACGTAAACCCGACAGCCACAAAGGCGACTTCGGCCACGTGCTGGTGGTGGGAGGCTCCGTGGGCAAGGCCGGAGCGGCGGCCATGGCGGGTATGGCGGCGCTGCGCGCGGGCGCCGGACTGGTGACGGTGGCGACGCCAAGGTCGGCCCTGGCAACCGTATCCGGGTTCGCACCAGAGCTGATGACGGAGCCGCTGGAAGAAACGGAAGCGGGCACGATTTCCCTGCGCGCGCTGGACGATGAGCGCATGGAGAAACTCATGGCGGGAAAAAACGTTCTGGCCATCGGGCCAGGACTCTCCCGCCACGCGGAAACGGCAGAGTTTGTGCGCACGCTGGTGGCGAGAGCGAAGCTGCCCGTCGTCCTTGATGCCGACGGCCTCAACGCCTTCGAGGGGTACGCCAATCAAGTGGACGGAAGCCAGCGCCTTCTTGTGATCACGCCCCACCCCGGTGAGATGGCCCGGCTCACCGAGTCCACGAACGAGCAGATTCAGAAGGATCGCATCGGCACGGTGCGCAAGTTCGCATCCGATCACGACTGCATCGTGGTGCTCAAGGGCTGGCGCACGCTAATTGCTCAGCCAGACGGCGACGTCTGGGTCAACACCACCGGTAATCCGGGCATGGCTACCGGAGGAACCGGCGACGTGCTCACGGGAATGGTCGCGTCGTTGCTGGCGCAGTATTCGGCTGAGGATCATGGCCTGTATCGTGTGTTCGGCGCAGTTCACCTCCACGGCCTGGCCGGCGACCTCGCCCGCGACGAACTGGGCGAGCATTCCGTGACCGCAACGGATCTGCTCCGCTTCCTGCCCGCGGCATTTCGTGTGGCGCGAGAGCGTGCGCGGGACAAGTTCGTGCGGGTCGGTGGATAGGCTGCTGCGGCGCGCCCGATTGCCACTTCCGCACTCGCAGCGCTCGTTTGGAGGTGTTCAATCGGGTGCGCCGGTCCATCTTGGCCGGCCAAACCCAGGACTGAAGTCCTGGGCTACTTTCAATCGCCCCTGACGGGGGCTTGGGTGTGGAGCGGGTGGGAACCTGCCCTCACTCAGGATGACGGGAAGAAAACTCAAGGTGAGCTCACAAGAAGTCATCACCCGTTCCGCCGAAGAAACCATAGAGTTCGGCCGCAAGCTGGCCGCGGAGCTTGGCCCGCCACGCCTGGTGCTGCTGCAAGGCGAATTGGGAGCGGGCAAGACCACGCTGATCAAAGGCATCGCGGAGGGATTCCACGCCGCGAAGATGGACGATGTGACCAGCCCGACGTTTACTCTCATCCACGAGTATCGCGGGCCAACGGCGGACGTCTATCACATTGACCTCTACCGCGTGGATACGCCGCGAGAGCTGGAGACGCTGGGACTGGACGACCTTGCGGGCGCGCGCAGCGTGCTGCTGATCGAATGGGGGGAGAAGTTCGAGAGATTCCGGTGCGAGCGGGACGTGGAAATCCGCCTGGAGCGGCGGGGAGAAAACGAGCGAAGGATATCCGTTCTCGATTCTCAGAATCCCATGATGTTGTAGCCGCAGTCCACGTAGAGGACCTCGCCGGTGATGCCGCTGGCGGCGTCGGAGGCGAGAAACACGGCGGTGTCACCGACTTCGTTCACGTCCACATTGCGGCCCAGCGGGGCGCGCTCGGCGTGGGACTTGAGCATGTCGCCCAGGCCGGAGATGCCGCGCGCGGCCAGGGTCTTGATGGGCCCGGCGGAGATGGCATTGACGCGCACGCGGCGCCTGCCCAAGTCGTGCGCCAGGTAGCGCACCGAGCATTCCAGCGCCGCTTTGGCCACGCCCATCACGTTGTAGTGCGGCACGACCTTCTCCGAGCCGTAATAGGTGAGCGTGAGCACGCTGCCGCCTTCGGTCATCAGGGGTGCGGCAGCGCGGGCCAGCGCAATCAGCGAATACACGCTGACATCGTGCGCGATGCGAAAGCCTGCGCGCGTGGTGTCCAGAAACTCTCCCTTGAGTTCTTCCGCCGGGGCAAAGGCGACGCTGTGCACCAGAGCGTGGAGGGTGCCGTAGCGCTCCTTGAGCCGGGCAAAGAGCTGGCCGATTTCGTCGTCGCTGGAGACGTCGCACTGCAAGGCTTCGGCCCCAGGCAGGGCCTGAATGAGGTCGTGGGCTTCTTCGGCCAGACGCTCGTTCTGGTAGGTAATGGCGAGCCGGGCCCCGGCAGCCTGCATCTTTTGCGCGATGGCCCACGCAATGGAGCGCTTGTTGGCGACTCCAAAGATGACGGCGTTACGACCCTTCAGGCTGTCGGCCATGGCAGGACCCTCGTTTTGCGCGCGCAGTGCGATGTCAACGAACCTGCAAGCATATCAGCAACCCGGCGCCTGATGCAGCCCGCTCGGCATGCCGATTTTCGTGGAGGAGAGCGCGTCGTTTGATACCATTGGGGCGCCGATAAGCATACAGTGCTGAATTCCGCCGGGACATCCGGCGAGCACCCTCTGCGCAGCCGGGAAGCGTGACTTCCACTGGCTGCCAACGCTCCCAATTCCAGCCGCGGGGTTCGCAGCATCCCCGAGGGGAGAAAAAATGTCAGATTTCTACCAAACCGGAGTCGTAGCCACGCTGCACCGGCTGGGCGAGGCAAAACCAGAGATCCTGGAAAATCAGTTGCAGCGATTCGCCCAGGACCAACGTATTGCTCTGGTCCTGCCTGCCTTGTACAGCGAATTCGAAAAGCCGGCCATGGAGAGAATCCTGAGTGAGTTGAGCCACGTGCGCTACGTGGACCAGTTTGTGTTCACGGTGGCGGGGACTAATCCGGAGCAATTGCGAGAAGTGCAGGAGCGCGTTTCGGTGCTGCCGGGCAACGTGCGCGTGATTTGGAATGACGGGGAGCGGGTGCAGGGTCTCTACCGCCGGCTGGAGGAAAACGGGCTGCGCGTGGGGCCGGACGGCAAGGGGCGGAGTTGCTGGCTGGCCTATGGTTACGTGCTGGCCAGCCGCCGCGCCGGAGTCATCGCGCTGCACGATTGCGACATCGTGAACTACAACCGGGAGATGCTGGCCCGGCTGTGTTACCCGGTGGTGAATCCCAATATCAACTTCGAATTTTGCAAGGGCTACTATGTGCGCGTGAGCGACCGCATGCACGGGCGGGTGACACGGCTGTTCATCACGCCGCTGGTGCGCGCGCTGCAGTCCATCTTCGGTTACTTGCCGTTCCTGGTGTACCTGGACAGCTTCCGCTATCCGCTGGCGGGAGAGTTCGCCATGCAGACTGACCTGGCGCAGGTGAACCGCATTCCCTCGGACTGGGGCCTGGAGGTGGGGGTGCTGGCCGAGGTCTACCGCAACTGCGCGCTCAAACGCGTGTGCCAGGTGGATATCGCCCAGAACTACGATCACAAACACCAGATCCTGTCGCAAGGCGATCCCACGAAGGGACTGATGAAGATGGCGGTGGACATCGCCAAGGCGCTGTTCCGCATTTTGTCGGCCGAAGGGGTGACGTTTGACAGCGGACGCATGCAGACCTTGTGGATCCGCTACATGCGCTCGGCCGAAGACACCATCACGCGCTACCATGCCGACGCCATGGTGAACAGCCTGGTCTTCGACCGGCACGAAGAAGAGACCGCGGTGGAAACCTTCGCGGACGCTCTGAAGGTGGCCTCGAATGAGTTCTTTGCCGATCCCCTAGGCGCCCCGCTGATTCCCAACTGGAACCGCATCAGCTCCGCCCTTCCCGGATTCCTGGGCGTGCTGCAAGAAGCAGTGGAAGCCGATAATCAGTCCCTAGCCACGCGAAAGCGCGAGCCGCAGGCGGCCGCGCGCTGAGTCGCAGTCAAGCCGAACGAAGGGAGGAGGATTGGACCACTTCCTGCCAGAGGAACTGGATTCCCGGCTGAAGGAAATCGGCGAAGCCGACATCGTTGCCGGGGTACCCAGCTACAACAACGCGCGCACCATCGGACATGTGGTGCGCGCGGTGAGCGCCGGGCTGGCCAAGTACTTTCCCGACCGCAGGTGCATCCTGGTGAACTCCGATGGCGCTTCCAAGGACGGCACACAGGAGGTGGTGCTGAGCACGGAGGTGGACGCAGCCTCCATCCTGATGGTGGCGCACCCCGTGCAGGCGGTGCAGAAGTTGAGCACGCCGTACCACGGAGTGCCGGGGAAGGGCAGCGCCTTCCGCACCATCTTCGAAGTGGCGCGACGGCTGCAGGCCAAGGCCTGCGTGGTGGTGGACTCCGACTTGCGCAGCATTACGCCACAGTGGGTGGAGCTATTGGTGCGGCCGGTGCTGGAACGAGAGTTCGATTTCATCGCCCCGTATTACATGCGGCACAAGTACGACGGCACCATCACCAACGGCATCATTTACCCGATGACGCGCTGTCTGTTCGGCAAGAGTGTGCGCCAGCCCATCGGGGGCGACTTCGGGTTTTCCGGCCGCCTGGCGGCGCGCTATCTGGAAAAAGATGTGTGGGACACGGACGTGGCGCGCTTTGGCATTGACATCTGGATGACGGTGACGGCCATGGGCGAGCAGTTTCGCATCGGGCAGGCCTACTTGGGAGCCAAGCTGCACGACGCCAAAGACCCGGGCGGCGATCTGACCGCCATGTTCCGCCAGGTGGTGGGGTCGATCTTCAGCCTGATGGGCAGCTACGAAAAAGTGTGGCAGGGAGTGGCGGGCTCCGAGAAGGTTCCCCTGTTCGGCTTTCCCTTCGAAGTAGGCGTCGAGCCCATCACGGTGGACGTGGAACGAATGATCCGAGCGTACTGCCAGGGCGTGACCGATGTGCGCGAGATTTACCAGGTCTTCCTGGATGCGAGCACGATCGACGCCCTGACGAATTGCACGCACGAGCGCGGCGAGCAGTTCCGGATTCCGGACAAGTTGTGGGTGAATCTGATCTACGAGTTCGCAGTTGCCCACCACCGCAAGAAGCTCGACCGCGACCACCTGATGCAGTCGCTGGTGCCGCTGTACCTGGGCCGCACGGCGTCGTTTGTGAACGAAGTGCGAGATATGAACGCGGTCGAGGTGGAAGATCGAATCGAGCAACTGTGCCGCGTCTTTGAGGAAGAGAAGGCACTTCTGGTGGAACGCTGGAACGCTCCTGGGGAAAAGGAGAAAAGCCATGCAATACCTGCTTGAAAAAGCGTTCTTGATACCGCTGCAGCACCTGGGAGAACAGTTCGGACAGGTGCTGCCCGCGCTGGTCACGGTGCTGTTCATCCTGATCATCGGAGGCGCGGTGGCGTTCGTGGTGCGTCATGCCACCTACCATCTGCTGCGCATGCTGCGTTTTGACCGCATCATGGCGCAAAGCCAGGCGTCGGCGCTGATCACGCGCAGCGGGATGTTCCGCTCGTGCAGCGATTTTGTCGGGCGCTTGATGCAGGGCCTGGTGTGGGTGGTGGTGATTTTGGTGGCTTTGACGGCGCTGGATACGGAAATGACGCGCAATCTGGTGATGCGCTTCGTGAACTACCTTCCGGACATCGCGACCGCAGTGTTGGTCATCCTGCTGGGCTCGGTGGTGAGCAAATTCCTGGCGCGCAGCGCGCTGCTGGCGGCGGTGAACGCCCAGTGGCCGGGCGCACGGCTGATCGCCGGCGGCGTACGGCTGCTGGTGATGAGCCTGGCCGTGGTCGTGGCGCTGGAGCAACTGCGCATCGGGCGCACGGCCCTGCTGATCGTGTGGGACATCTCCCAGCGGGACGAGCGGCCCGCCGCGCCGTCGGGCGGCGCGACCACGCGGCGACCGGGCAACCGGGTGCTGGGAATCACGACCGCCATCCCGACGGAGGAGACGCTCGACGAGTTCGGCATCCCGGACGGGGAGGGCGCGGTGCAGGTCGAGTCGGTCACGACCGGCTCGGTGGCGGAGC
>CAYRII010000158.1:0-6742 GCA_964424245.1 uncultured Terriglobales bacterium
CGGGTAACTGGCGCTTCTTGGTGCGCACCAGCCAGGCCAGTTCATAGTCGGCGGATTGCTTGCAGTGCGGACAATGCAGCGTGGCCGGCTTCTTCTCTTCCCGCTCATCGAAAAACTCGCGCTCTTCCATAAGATGGGCAACCGGCTGCTGGACCACAGCACTCGGGCAGAAGATTATTGCATAATCGGCGTGCGGGACTACGAGGCAGACATGGCCAGGCGAAAAAAGCCGCAGCGCTTTGAAAAAGTCAAGGCCGTCAAGTCGGCGGCACGGGAGCGCTTGGGCGCTCCGCCGCCAACGCGCCGCGCGCCCGAAACCAAGAAACACAAAGGGGAAAAACACAAGCCTACGCTGGGCAAGATGCTGGGAGAGGCAGAGTGAAGAGCAGCTCCAGGAAACCACTGTTGCGCGTGGCCGTGGTGGAGGCCGCGCCCGTGTACATGAATCTCGAAGCCAGCTTGCGCAAGGCCCTGACGCGGATTGCGCGGGCGGCCAGGCAGGGCGCCAGGCTGGTGGCCTTTGGCCCTAAATCAGCCGGCGTGGCGGCGCCACGGCCGGCGCGGGAAATACTCAGGCACAGCGGTGGCCGAGTCGCGCCGCACGCGCACCAGTTTCCGGCGCACCAGCACCCGCATGGCGCCCTGCACGGCGCTCTTCGAAAGTCCGGTGCCTTCGGCGAGCGCCTGGTGGCTGGCGCGCGCGCTGCGCTCGCCCGCGCCCAGCGACTTCCCCCAAAGGTAGAGGTACACCAGAAAGGCGGAGGGCTTGCGGTCATGCCCCGTAAGGTCGCGCATCAGAACGTCGACTACATAGGCATCCAGCTTCAGCGTTGTCATAGGTAATCACTACTATAGTGATAATCACTATAGAACATGAAATTTTCTTGCGGCGCTGCCTGCTTCCGGGTACTTTTCTTCCCCGTTGAACCGCCACGCAAGGAGGCAGTCGCGTCATGATCAAGGCCGTCAAGTTTGTCAGCATTCCGGTGAATGACCAGGACCGGGCGCTGGAGTTTTACACCAAGAAGCTGGGCTTCAACATCCTCACCGACCAGCCCTTCAACGACGAACAACGCTGGATTGAGCTGGGCATCCCCGGCGCGGAGACGCGCGTCGTTCTGTTCACCGCCGACGAGCACAAAGACCGCATCGGTACGTTCTCCAACATCGTCTTTACCAGCGACAACGTGGAGAAGACCTGCCAGCAGATGGTAGAGCGCGGTGTGGAGTTCACACAACCACCGAAGAAGGAGCCGTGGGGCACCTCGGCGATCTTCAAGGACACCGACGGCAACGTGTTTGTGCTTTCCTCGAAGTAAAGCACGTCCCGGCAGGGCGCGTTGTCCTTGCGCCGGGGAGGTCCGAAGCTCTTCCCTGCCCGGCCCGGACGCGGTATGCTGGCACCAAGATTTCTTTTTCTTGCCTTGGGAGATGAACGCTGAAGTTCATGTCGTGGATACCGCCTCGTTCATCCCTGCATACGTTCGCCTTTGGCAGTCGGGAGAGTTGCAGCGCCGCGCGGAGCGTGCCGTGGCACGGCTGGCCGATTGTGATCTCTGTCCGCGAAACTGCCACGCTGACCGCGTAGCCGGAAAGGCCTGTGCCTGTCGTACCGGGCGCTATGCCGTGGTCTCCAGCCACTTCGCGCACTTCGGCGAAGAGGACTGCCTGCGCGGCGCCTTCGGTTCGGGCACGATTTTCTTCGGATGGTGCAACCTGCGCTGCGTCTTCTGCCAGAACTACGACACCAGTTGGCTGGGAAGCGGCAAGCCCTCGACGCCAGAAGAAATCGCCGGCATGATGCTCGAGCTCCAGGAGCAGGGCTGCCACAACATCAACCTGGTCACCCCGGAGCACGTGGTGCCGCAAGTGCTGGAGGCGTTAGTGGCAGCGACGGCGCGCGGGTTGCGGCTGCCGTTGGTATACAACACCAGCGCCTACGATTCGCTGGATTCGCTGGAGTTCATGGACGGCGTGGTGGACATCTACATGCCCGATTTCAAGTTCTGGGATTCCATGACGTCCAAGCGCTTCATCAAGGCGCCCGACTATCCCGAGGCGGCACGCCGCGCGATCAAGGAAATGCATCGCCAGGTGGGCCCGCTGGTCCTCGACGAAGGTGGAATGGCGCGCCGCGGCCTGATCGTGCGCCATCTCGTGATGCCCGGCGAGATTGCCGGCACGCGCGAAATCATGCAATGGATTGCCCGCGAGCTCGGTTCCGATACCTACGTCAACATCATGGCGCAGTACTATCCCGCGGGCCGCGTGCTCCTCGGCGAGTACGCCGAAATCAACCGCCACATCAGCGATGCCGAGTTTCACCAGGCGCTTGCCGCGGCGCGCGGCGCCGGGCTCTGCCGGCTGGACGCACGCTCCGCCGCCCGCGCAAAACAGCTCCCCCACCAGTTCGTTCGCTTGCCGGAAACTGTCTGATTCATACTTTGGCCGCCCGCGTTCTGCAGCGGCGCTCTTCTAGTCCGCCAACAACACCACCTTGCCGATGTTCTGCCGGTTGTGTATGTAACGGTGGGCGGCGGCGGCTTCCTGGAGAGGAAAGGTCTTGCCGATCACCGGCTTGACTTCTCCGGCATGGTACAAGCGGAAGATTTCCTTCATCTGCGGCCTCAGCACTCCCGACTTGTTCGCCAGCTTACCGAGGTGCACGCCGATTACGGCGATGTTTTTGTCAATGAGCCGCAGGGGATGGAAGCGGCGCGTCCGCAGCATTTCTCGGGCAGCGCGCAGGTAGCTCACTTTTCCCTTCGCGCCCACGACTGTGGAGAACCCATACACCACCAGCCGTCCCATGGGGCCCAGACAGCGGTAGCTCTGCCGGAAGCTCCTGCCTCCAATGGCATCCAAGGCCATTTCGATTCCCTCCGGCGCCACGCGGCGCACCACGCCAAGAGAGTCTTCGCGCGAGTAGTCGATGGGGTGGTCCACGCCGAGCTGACGGAGGAACTCCTGTTTCGACGGTCCCGCCGTGCCGAATGTAATCAGCCCGTGCGCGCGCGCCAGTTGCACCGCAGCCACCCCAACGCCACCCGCGGCACTGGTAATGAGGATGCGGTCGCCGCGGCGCAGATTGCCCATTTCAAACATCGAGTGATAGGCCGTCAGGTAATTCACCGGAATGGCCGCCGCTTCTTCGAACGACATGGCATCGGGAATGGGAAACGTCTGGGCGGCGTTCACCACAACGCGCTCCGCATAAGCGCGAAAGAAGGTCAGCGCGGCCACCCTGCTGCCGGGCCGAAGCGATCCTGCCGCGCCTTCCGCCTCGGCGCCGGGCCCCACCCGCTCCACCTCTCCCGCCAGTTCCAACCCGGGGATGAAGGGTGGCTTGGGCGTATTGGAATAGATTCCCAGACGAGCCAGAAGGTCGGCAAAGTTGATGCCGATAGCTCGCACCCGCAGGAGCACCTGGCCCGCTGCCGGGCTGGGATCCGGAGCCTCGCGCCACTCCAGTACCTCGGGCGGCCCGTACTTCCGCACCACCACGGCACGCATCTTGTTCTCCTGGGAAAGGGATGACGAAAGTGTAGCTGCAGGTGCCCGGAATTGTGGCATGCAACCGGTGATTACTCTTGCTTGAGCTTTACGCCGGCCGCGACCTCCACCTGCCCGCCGATGTTGCGGGCCGTGACCTCGCCGGACTCTTTGGCCACGACGCGCAGCCCGGCCGCATCCACCACGGTGACGTTACCGGAGGTGTCGGAGATTTCGACTTCCCCGGTGCGGGTGGTGCGGATCTGGCCGGACGTATCCCGCAGAACCACCCTGCCGCCGACATCCGAGACCACGATTTCGCCGGAGTCGTCGTCAATCTCCAACTGGCCGCGCACCTGCGCGACGTTGACGTTGCCGCCACGGCTGTGAATGCGAGCACTGGCCACGTCGGCGATGTCGAGGTTCCCGTCCGAATCCTCGACCGTGAGCTCCCCAAGGCGACGGAGCTTCATCTGGCCGGAATGGCTGTTGAGAGTGGTCGCGCCCGCGACATCTTCGATGCGAACGTCGCCGGACTCCTTGCGCACGCGCAACGCCCCGGCAAGATGGCGAACGGACAGCGTGCCGCTTGAGTCGGTGATGTCCACGGCGCCCGTCAGGTCCGAGATTTCGATTACCCCCGAAGTGTCGCGCAAGGTCAGGCGCGCGCCTGCGGGCACCACCACCTCAAAATCAATCGGATATTGCGCCCGTCCCCAGTTGGAAAGCGCGCGCGGGATGTCGGTGCGCACCGTCAGCTCCGGCGTACCTTCGCCGGAAACCTGGATGAGCCGCTTCAGGATTCCCTCCTCGCCCAGCTTGAAGACCCAGCTGCGATCGATGGAAACCTGCATGCGCACTTCGGTGGCGTCCGGGTCGCCGCGCAGCACGAAGTCGCCCTCCTGCACTTCGAACACAATGCTCTGCACACTGCCCGCGGAGACGTTCATGGGGTAAGTCTTACGTCGTGGCGCGGCCCACGCCGTCAGGGTGAAAAGGAACAACAGGGCAATCATGAGGCGGGTGCGCATGGGATTCTCCTTGAAGCCAGGCGGTGCGGAACCGTTCGTCTCCGACTTAGAAGCCCGCGCCCTTTGGCTGGTTGCACTATACAGGGGAATTCAGGACCCGACCGAGGCGATTGAGGATCGGGCCGCCAGTGTCACTCTCCTTTGCGTGCGTGCCAGTTTGCCTCTCGGGACGCAGAGGACGAGCTATTTCCGCCAAATCCTTTCGCACACTGGCGGCCAGCAGCGCGAGTGTGGCTGTCCGAATTTCGAAGTAGAGACTAGCCGGCCAGATTCTAAGCCTTGCGCAGCAGGACCGCGCGATTCGCGAGGTGGTTGGCTTCCATGTTGTTCTCGCGGCGCACGTGCGCGATGGAGAAATCGAGGTAGCGGGCCAGCTTGCGGCAGGTCCAGTGCAGGGAGTAGAGGCGCGGGCTCTGGCAGGCGTACTCGCCGATCATCTGCTTCACCACGACTTCGGAGTCGGAGTAGACACGAAGTACCCTGGCCTTCTGGGTGAGGGCAAACTGCAGGGCTTCCAGCAGGGCAACGTACTCGGCCACGTTGCTGTCCTGGCAGCCGATCCACTTGGCAATGCGAATCTTGCCGCCGCAGGAATCCTCGATCACCACTCCAATGCCGGACGGCCCCGGATTCCCGTGCGAGCCGCCGTCCACGTAGGCTACGAGTTCTGACATTTCGAGCGCGTGTCGTCCAAATAGAACATGCGGGAGAAATGCGGTCGCGTCAAGAGAAATGTTTGGCCCGCTGCAATCGGTACAATGACAGCGGAGGAACCCTGATCATGAAAAGAACGACTTCTGCAGGCTATGTAGACGGTTATGTGCTGCCCGTCCCCAGGAAAAAGCTGCAGGCCTACCGCCGTTTGGCGCTGACGGCCGGCAGAGTTTGGCGCAAGCACGGCGCCTTGGCGTACTTCGAGTGCGCCGGGGATGACCTCAAACCCCACTGTGCGGGAATCAGGTTTCCGCAAACCGTCAAGGCCAAGCCCGGGGAAACAGTTGTTTTCGCATTCATCGTGTTTCAATCACGAAAACATCGCGACCGCGTCAATGCCAAAGTAATGAAAGACCCGCTGCTGAGCGCATGCGCAGACAAGCCGATGCCTTTCGACGCCAAGCGCATGGCCTACGGCGGGTTTCGAACGCTCGTCAGCGCATAGTCTCCGCCTCGTTCTGCAGACGGTTTGGCGGCAATTCGTAGGTTGCACATTAGTTGGTGCAAGTCCAAGTTTTCCACAGTTGCACCAAAATTGGGCGTTGACAACAGTTCGCGCGGAATTTACTTTGGCTCCCGTCGACGGCTGAAAGGGTTGGCTTCCACACTAGTTGCCAGTCCGAAGTAGGCTGGGTGATCAGTCCGGCGGGGCAACCCGAACGGGCAGCCAGACCTGAAAAAACCGACGGCCCTGCGAGGGGCAGTTGGGGTCTGGGACCGCGAGAGCGGTGGTCGCATCAGGGGCTGTGACGGTGAATGTTTCCATGCTATTGACTCCCTCGCAGGAGTCGGGGGCTGGAGCATAACCAATGTCGCAGCCCTTCCTATTTTCCCCAGCCGTTTCTAACTTCCCTTTGCTGCCCGTTCCCTGAACTGGCTCCTTGCACTTCTGCCTTCTTAACTTTTGCCTTTTTACTTTTGCCTTTTGCCTTCGTCGATTCGCGCTCATCCGCGCTAATCCGCGGCAAGAATGCAGGGGCGGCTGTAAGCCTCTAACCGCCCCTTTGAGTGCCCGGCCTGGTTCCCTACTGGGAGGCAGCTTCCTTCTTGGCAGCCGCCTTGGCCGGTTTTGGCGCCCAGAAATCTGGCTCAGCGTCGATCCATTCCTTGCTGGGATAGCTCATCTTCGGACTGAAAACAAAGAGTTGCGATTCCGCGCTCTCGAGTCCCTGACTTTGAAACTCGTCAGCTTTCTTCCGGCCTTCTTCCCCCAGCGCATCCTGATACGCCTTGCCGTGCCGCTCGGGAGCCTGATCGGCTTCGGCGAGTGATTTCATGGGAATGAAAATCAGGTAGAGGCCGGCAGGCGGGCCCACCGCCGCCTGGTAGACGGCGAAATGCTCGTCCAGGCCAGCCTTCTCATGCGCCTGGCGCGCGGCTTTTCGCACCTCGGTGAAATGATCTCCGTGACCAGGCTTCACGGTCAGCGAGACAATCAGGAAATATCGCGTTCCCGCCAGGGTCGAGTCGGGACGGTAGCTTAGCTCCGGCAGGTAGGTGAAGGC
>CAYRII010000159.1:0-6735 GCA_964424245.1 uncultured Terriglobales bacterium
GCGGCTGCCGCCTCTTTCTCGGCCAGGGACTTGATATAGGCGACGAGTTGCAAGAGGCCCTCCTCGGTGACCTGTCCCTGGAACGTGGGCATGATGGGCTCATAGCCGGCCACGATCTTGGCCTGGGGATGGATGATGGACTCGCGGATATAGCTCTCGTCGGCCACCACAGGACGCGCACCCTTGAGCTCGACGGGCCTGCCAAACAGACCCATGAGCTCGGGACCGCGCGCACCCGACGTCGAGCTGTGACACGTGACGCAGGCCAGGTCGTTGAACAGTCTTTCGCCCGAGGCGGCGAGCGAGGCGCCACCGGGGCCGCCGGCCAGCCACATCTGGAACTGCGCCGGCTCCAGCACCACCACGCTGCCGATCATGCCGGAGTGTTTTGTGCCGCAATACTCCGCGCAAAAGAGGTGATAGGTGCCGGGCTTGGTAGCGCGGAACCACACCGTAAGATAACGGCCGGGCAAAACGTCCTGCTTGATGCGGAAGGCAGGGACATAAAAGCCGTGAATCACGTCCTGGGAGATCATGGTCAGGCGGACATCCTGGCCAACCGGGACGTGCAGCTGGTTAATCTCGCGCTGGCCGCCGGTGTGCTGGAACTTCCACATCCACTGCTTGCCCACAGCGTAAATCTCCAGCGCACCGCGCGGCGGACGGCTCATGCTGAAGAAGATGCTGGCGCCCCAGGCGAAGACGGAGAGCGCAATCACCAGAGGGATGATGGACCAGGTGAGCTCCAGCTTGAGCGAGCCCTCGATGGGCTGGGCCACGGGATGGCGCGAGCGGCGGTAGCGGATGGAAAAGAAAATGACCAATGCGGTAATCAGCAGAGTGAAGAAAGCCGTAATGGAGAGCAGGTAAAAGTACAGCGCGTCCACGCGCGATGCCATGGTGGAAGCCTGCTCGGGAAACAATGGAAGATCGAAACCCATACTTTAACTTCCAGCCTTCATGCGGCCTTGGGAAAAGTCACGCCGCAGCATGAGGAGAATGAATGAGCCCAGGATGAGTACGGTGGCCACGCCGGCCAGCCGCAGGATGTTCATGGTGATGGCGCCGTAGCGACCGGTCGCAGGGTCGTAGTGGTAGCAGTACAGAAGCACCTGGTCCACAAGATTGCCGATGCGGTTCTGCGACGCCTCAATCAGCCCGAGGCGCAGGTCCTTGGGCGGATACTCGATGCCGTAGTAGTACTGCGCGATGCGGCCCTCGGGAGTCAGAACCAGAATGGCGCTGCCGTGCGCGAACTGTCCGGTGGCCGGATCAAAGGCGTAGCGGAAGCCCGCGGCTTCGGTGAGCGCGTCGATGGAAACCTGCTGGCCGGTGAGGAAATGCCAGCCGTGCTCCGACCCGGGACGGCTATAGCGCTCCAGATATTTCTTGCGGGAGGCGGCGGCCATGGCGGGAGTTTCGCGCGGGTCGAAGCTCACGGCGAGCACGTCAAACTCCTTGCCGGCATCGAAGCGCAGCACGGAAAGGCTGCTGGTCATGCCGTTCAGTACCTGCGTGCAGAGCATGGGACACTGAAAGTAGACGAGGGCAAGGACCACGGGGCGCTTGCCGAAGTATTCGCCCAGGCGGACTTCGCGGCCGGCATGATCGCGGAAGGCGAGATCCAGCGACACTTGCCGGTTGAGGCGCTGCTCGATGGCCACCTGGCGCAACAGGGGCGGGCGGGTGTCGGGCGCGGGCGCCTCCTGCGCGGCGGCGGGAAACGACAGCGCAAGCGCCAGCGCCGCCAGCCTGTGCAAGATCGAGTTGGAAATTGCGGGCATTCCTATTTCTGCTCCACTTTCGCTTCCGCCCTTGCGGGCAGGCCGCGCTCGGCGGTGAGCTCGATGGCGCGATCGATGGGAATGCGCACCACGCCGGCGGCGGGGTTGACCCAGCCGTAGGTGGCGAGGATGCGCTCTTCGGCAAAGTTCTGGCGCACGCTTTCTGCGCGGGCGTCGGGCTGCAACCGGGGTTGGGGAAAACGCATAGCGGGGTCGGTCGGACGTGCCGTTTCCGGCCGCGCCTGGCGCTGGGCGGCGACCACCGGGTTCTCCTCCGGATCGAGACGGGCGGCGCGCCTGTCGAAGAAAACGAACATACCCCAAAGAACGACGGAGAGGACCACGGCGGAGACGAGAAGCACGCCGCCGAAGGCCAGCACGGGACGAGTCTGGACATCGCTGGTCTCGATGCGGGGAGCGCCGGGCGCGAGTTGTCCGTTCTCAGTGGGCGGCATCGTCCTGCTCCAAAGCCTGCTTCAGGCGGGGGTCAAACAGAGGCACGAGCGGCCTCCCGCGCAAATGCCATGCGAAGG
Organism: uncultured Terriglobales bacterium; assembly: GCA_964424245.1. Classification (GTDB taxonomy): domain Bacteria; phylum Acidobacteriota; class Terriglobia; order Terriglobales; family Acidobacteriaceae; genus CAYRII01. The sequence goes on from CAYRII010000159.1 coordinate 2,318, forward strand.
CGGCCATCCAGATGCCGCCGATGGCGACGGGCGCGGCCAGGTCAAGCCAGTGTACGCGGATGCCGTGCGCGGCTTCCGGAAAGTTCGGCATCACCAGCCAGTAGAGATCGACAAAACGCATGGCCAGCACGGCCACCGCCACCACGGCCAGCTTACGCGCGTGGCGCTTGAGGTCGCGCGAGAGCAGCACCAGAAAAGGCAGCGCGAAGTGGAAGAGCACCAGCGCCAGCGCGATCACCTGCCAGGGGCCGTGCAGCCGGTGCAGGTACCAGGGAATCTCCTCGGGAAGGTTGCCGGACCAGATGATGAGGAACTGGGAAAACGCGAAGTAGGCCCAGAGCATGACGAAGGCCAGCAGCAGCTTGCCGAGGTCGTGAATGTGCGTGGGCCGGATGACCGCGGACATGGGCTGGTGCTGGACGAGCAGCACGGAGATGCCGATGACGAAGCACATGGCGGAAACGCCCTGCCCGCCCATGAACAGGATTCCGTAGATGGTGGAGAACCAGTGCGGGTCGAGCGACATCACCCAGTCCACGGAGGCGAAGGTGACGGTGAGTCCGTAAAGCAAGAGACCGGGCGCGCTCAGAAATTGCAGACGAGCGCGCACGCGGGCCTCGCCGGTAACGTCCTGTTCCGCCGACGAGCGGAAGAGCAGGTGCGCCAGTCCCAGCCAGATGAGGAAGTAGAACGCCGTCCGCGCCAGGAAAAATCCGCTGTTCAAGTACGGCGCCTTGTGCTCGAGGACGTGGTCGCCGGCCACGCGCGCCACATCCGTCCACAGGTAAAGCCGGTCCATGCCCGCGAGGATGGGAAGAAACAGAACCGCCATCAGGGCCAGGACGCGGGTGCTGGAGGCGGCCTCGAGCACGCGGCGAATCACCAACCCCCAGCCGCCTCCGGAAAGATGCTGCAGCATGAGGATGGCCATGCAACCGAGGCTGACGCCGATCCAGAGCACGTAGCCGACCAGCCAGGAGCGGAAAAACTGAGCGGAGTCCATGCGCCAACCCACAGCGCAGACCAGAAGCAGCGCGGCGCCAAGGATGAGGGAGCGCTGCTGCACGCGCTCAAGCACCGGGGGCGCGGAGAAATCCATGGCGACAGGAGGCAGAGCGCTCATTGCGGCTGACCTCCCGAGGGCGGCGCCGGCTGGGGCTCGCCCAGGCGATCGCGCTCCGCAGCCGGCACGTCGGCGAGCGTGGCGTTCTGGCTGAGCTGCAGCGCGCGAATGTAAGCGGCCACGGCCCAGCGGTCACGCGGGGAGAGCTGCGCAGAGGAATCGGGCATGGCGCCGAAGCCGCGCGTCATCACGTCGTAGAAATGGCCGATGGGCATCTTGCGCAAGGGATCGGTGTGGAACGACATGGGGCGGCGGAAGCCGCGTTGCACGATGATGCCGTTGCCGTCGCCCACGCGGGAATGGCAGGGCGTGCAGTAAATGTTGAAGCGGTCCTGGCCGCGCAGCAGGACCTCGCGCGTGGCCGGGAAGGGCAACTCCTCGGCGGGGCGGCCGGCGACGAATCCGGTGTAGAAGTGAACGTCCTCGCGCAGATGGCCGCGCGCCACCGTGCCATCGACGGGAGGCCGCGCCGACCGGCCGTCGGCGAAGAAATCGCTGGAGCGCAGGGGAATGTACTTGGGCTGATCGTGCATGTCCTGGCGGCAGCCGGAAAGCGCTGCCAGCAGGAACAGGGCGACTCCGCCGCCAAGCAAAAGGGAAACGGGATGGCGCGCGCGCTTAATGCGGCACCTCCCAAACTTCGCGCGGCCCCAGCGCTTCGAGGAATCTGCGGCTGGCCTCGCGGTCAAAGCGCGGATCCTCCGCCTCCAGGCAGAGGAAAAACTTGTCCTTGCTGGCGAGGGCAAACTGGGGGATGTTGAAGACCGGGTGATAGGGCATGGGCAAGCCGTTCAGCGCCAGCATGCCAAGCACGGCGAACAGGGCCGCGGTGAGCACCGTGGTTTCGAAAGTGACGGGAATGAACGCGGGCCAGGAGTGGAAGGGCTTGCCGCCGATGTTCAACGGATACTCGATGACTGAGACCCAATATTGCAGGCCGTAGCCGCCGAGGCAGCCGAGGATTCCGCCGAAGAGCACGATCCTGGGCAGGCGGGTGTGGTGATGGCCGATGGCTTCGGTGAGCTCCTCGATGGGGAAGGGTGTGAAGGCGTCCATCTTGCGGTAGCCGTCTTCGTAGGCGCGATGCGCCGCCTGCACCACCGCGGTGGGCGAATCAAACTCCGCCAGCAGGCCGTAGATGGGCGCGCGCTTCATTCCGGCTTCACCTCCGCCTGAGGCAGGATAGTGCGCATTTCGAAAATCGAAATCATGGGCAGGAAGCGGATGAACAGATAGAGCAGTGAAAGGAACAGGCCGAGCGTGCCGGCGTAGGTGGCCCAATCCCACATGGTGGGGATGTAGAGGCCCCAGGACGAAGGCAGGAAGTCGCGATGCAGGCTGGTGACCACGATGATGAAGCGCTCCAGCCACATGCCCACGTTGACGATGAGCGCGATGAGGAACAGCGTGGGCACGTGGGTACGCACGCGGTGGATCCAGAGCAGTTGCGGGATGCCGACGTTGCACAGAATCAGCAGCCAGTAGAGGGGCCAGTAGGGGCCGGTCATGCGGTTGACAATCAAGAACCACTCGACGGTGTTGCCGCTGTACCAGGCCATGAAGGTTTCCATCATGTAGCCGTAGGCCACGATGAGCCCGGTGGCGAGCATGACCTTGGCCATGTTTTCCAGGTGGCGCATGGTGATGAAATCCTGCAGGCCGTAGACGGCGCGAATGGGAATGGCCAGAGTCATGACCATGGCGAAGCCGGAGTAGATGGCGCCGGCGACGAAGTACGGCGGGAAGATAGTGGTGTGCCAGCCGGGAATGACGGAGACAGCAAAGTCGAAGCTGACAATGGTGTGCACGGAAACGACGAGCGGCGTAGCCAGTCCGGCGAGCAGCAGGTAGGCGGTTTCGTAGCGGTGCCAGTGGCGCGCCGAGCCGCGCCAGCCCATGGCGAGAATGCCGTAGAGGATGCGCGCGAAGCGGTTTTGCGCGCGATCGCGCAGCGTGGCCAGATCCGGAATGAGTCCGATAAACCAGAAAAGGAACGAGACCGTGGCGTAGGTGGAGACGGCGAAGACGTCCCAGACCAGCGGGCTGCGGAACTGCGGCCACACGCCCATGGTGTTGGGATAGGGAAAGAGCCAGTAGGCGACCCAGGGGCGGCCGACGTGGATGAGCGGGTAGAGCCCGGCGCAGGCCACGGCGAACAGCGTCATGGCTTCGGCAAAGCGGTTGATGGAGGTGCGCCACTGCTGGCGCAGCAGCAGGAGGATGGCCGAGATGAGGGTGCCGGCGTGGCCAATGCCGATCCACCAGACGAAATTGATGATGGCAAACCCCCAACCCACGGGCGCGTTCACTCCCCAAATACCGATACCGCGCAGCACCAGATATCCGACCGAGAGCAGGAGCACGTTGGCCAGCGCGAAAGCCAGGGCAAATCCCAGCAGCCAGCCGCGCGAAGCGCCCTGGCGCAGAACGATGGCGCTGATCTTGTCCGTGACGGAGCCGAAGGTGTGGCCGGGCTCGATGACCGGAGCTTGGCCGCGCAGGTCGCCGGATTCCTCGATGCGGGTCGGGTCCGCCATCAGGACTTCGCCTCCTTCGCGGACTCAAGCCTGGGGTTGGGATTGCGCACCGTGGCCAGGTAGCTGGTGCGCGGGCGCGTGTTCAGATCGGCCAGCAGGCCGAAGTTGCGCGCCTCCGCCTTGAGGCGGGCGACGCGGCTTGTGGGGTCGTTGATGTTGCCGAAGACGATGGCGTCGGCGGGACAGGCCTGCTGGCAGGCGGTCTGGATTTCGCCGTCGCCGATGGGGCGGCCTTCCTTTTCCGCCTCGATGCGCGCCGAGTTGATGCGCTGCACGCAGTAGGTGCACTTTTCCATGACGCCGCGGCTGCGCACGGTGACATCCGGATTGCGGCCCAGCTTGAGGCTGGGCGTTTCGAAGTCCGAATAGAGCAGGTAATTAAAGCGGCGCACTTTGTAAGGGCAGTTGTTGGCGCAGTAGCGCGTGCCCACGCAGCGGTTGTACACCATGTCGTTCAACCCTTCGGAGCTGTGCGCGGTGGCGCCCACGGGACACACCGGCTCGCAGGGCGCATTCTCGCAGTGCATGCAGAGCACCGGCTGGAAAAAAGTGCGAGGGTCGTCGAGCGAGCCTTCGAAGTAGCGGTCAATGCGGATCCAGTGCATCTCGCGGCCGTTTGCCACTTCTTCCTTGCCCACGACGGGGATGTTGTTCTCCGCCTGGCAGGCCACAACGCAGGCGTTGCAGCCGACGCAGGAGTTCAAATCGAGCGCCATGCCCCAGGCGTTGCCCTCGTACTTGTGCTCGGGGTAGAGAGT
>CAYRII010000160.1:0-6732 GCA_964424245.1 uncultured Terriglobales bacterium
GCGATTCACGCGGGCCTGAAGGCCCGCTCTTCCACCGCTAGTGCCTTCCACCGCTAGTGCGTTTCCGGGTGATAGGGAACCTTGGTTCCCATGCGCTCGGCCACATGAATGGCAAAGTTGGCGGCCGTGCCAATCACGCTCTTGTACTTGGGATTCCTGTAGAGCGCGTGCGACATCTCCGGATGCTGGGCGACGAAGGCGCGGAGCTCGTCCATGGTTTTGCCGGTCTTTTCGAGAACGTCTTTCATCTCCGCCTTGGCCTTGGCCTTGGCTTCGCCGAGCGCCATCTGCACGCGGCTGTGGGCGTTGATTTCGCCCTCGCCGGAGGTCTCGATGGGCAGGTAGATCATGTCTTTGTAGTGGGAGACGACGGCGGACTGCGCGCCATCCGACTGCGTGGAGGGCATGCAGCCGAAGGGCTTCAGCGAAAGCACCATGTGCGCCAGCTCGCGGTTGGAGTAGTAAATATTCTTGGCGACTTCGAGGTGGCCTTCGCCGCCGGCGGCGCGCGAGTTGTAATAGGGATGGGCCATGCGCTGCAGCTCGTACTGGCTGACCAGGTCGTGGCCGATGCCGCCCAACGCGGCGACGATCTTGGCGTACTCGCGGGCGAAGATCATTTCCGCCGCCCTCAGCTTCATCAGCTTGTTGCGGTAGTTCCACTCGATTTTGGCGTGTTTGTCCAGGCGCCACATGGGAGGCAGCACCGCGCCTTCTTCGAGGCCGCGATGATCCTTGGTGCGCTGCACAACCTGGTGAATCATGTAGTTGATCCAGGTGCCGATGGACTCCACCATCACCTGCGCGCCTTCGCGCTCCAGGAAGCGGAACATGTTGAAGTTGCCGTCGCCTTCGGTGGTCTGCGCCCAGAATTCGCCAGTGATCTTGACGATGGGTTTGACGCGCAGGCGGTCCACGGGGATGGAGTTGAAGCGGTTGCGCACGTGGTCGAGGGCGGTGGTGTAGTCGTCGCTGTACAGCTGGTCCAGGAACTTGCCCAGATATTCGACTGTGCCCTTCATGGGCATTTTGCCGGCCAGCTTGCCCAGGCGGTCTTCCACGGACCAGGGCGACTTCTTTTGCAGGACTTCATGCATGTAATCCACGACTTCGTCGAGGACGGCGTCGGTTTCCCCGGCGTTGGCTTCGAAGGGGCGCACCATGTAGGAGACTTCGTTGATGCAGTCGCCCATGTTGAGGCCGTTCAGAATGCTGAGGAAGAAATCCAGGTTCATGCACAGGCCGGCTTCGGCTTCGGACTGGTTCAGCCCGCCCGCCTGCTGGAAGAGCATGACGCGGAAACCGTCGTAGCCGGAGTTGCGCAGCGCCAGGCGGTACTCGGCTTCGTACATGCCGAAGCGGCAGGGGCCGCAGGCTCCGGCGGTGAGGAAGACGTAGTTGCCGATGATGTCTTCGCGCTTCTGGCCGGCTTCTTCCAACTTCTGCAGAAACTGCACCAGGTTGCCCACGGTGAAATAGGTGGGGTTGCACTGGCCGTTGTTGCCGTACTCCTTGCCCAATTGGAACGCCGCCACGTTGGGCGTAGGCACGACTTCGACCTTGTATCCCAAGCCTTCCAGGGCGCCGTGGACAAGTTTTTCGTGCTTCCAGGTGAGCCCGCCAAACAGCAAGGTGGTGCGCGGCCGCTGCTCCGCCGTGAAGCCGCGCTCGATGGGCTTGTGGAAGTGATGGATCTGGCGGTGAACCACTCCAGCTTCCTTCTCCAGGCGGGCGCGCTCTTCTTCCACGCGCTTGCGGATGACCTCGTCCACAGGAGAAATCTGAACCAGACCATCAGGTACCGGGTGCATCGAAGTGCTCATATGTCACCTTCGCAGCCCCGTCGGGGGCTCGGGTTAGAATGCAATGCGAAAACCGGGTTGGGCGGCGCCAACGGCCTTGGCACACCACCTCTCGCGGAATATTGTGGGCTCTGGCCAGGGGAATCCGAACCGCTTTGTAGCGAATGGCGACTTTTGGCAGTTGAAGCGCAGGGCAGTTCCCCGAGTGGCACCAACAGGCTGCATATTCAGTGAGTTACAAGGCAAAAACGACGCCGGGAAGGGGCCGGAAAGCGGCCCGTACGGAGGCTTTGAAAAAAGCTCAGGGAATGTTCCGAAGGATGCGCGAAACGGTGCGGAAGATTCCGCGGGGCCGGGTTTCGAGCTATGGACAGGTGGCGCGCGCGGCGGGATTTCCGCGGGCGGCAAGACAAGTGGCGTGGGCGCTCAATGAATCCACCGGATTGCCGTGGCATCGCGTGGTAGGCGCGGAGGGCAAGATTCTACTGCGCGGCGAAACGGCATGGGAACAGCGGTTGCGGCTGGAGAACGAAGGAGTGCGCTTCCGCGGCAAGTGCGTGCGCATGGATCTGCATGAGCATTTGTTTGATGGTCGCAAGCGGCGGCCGGCGGCGGGCCGCAGGCGCGCGCAAAAGTAAGATTGAGTCTCACTTACCATGCGGAAGATTCTGGTATAGTTTGGCCGCACCAAATTCCTCCCCTGGAGCACTTCTATGGCAAAAAGCGTTAACAAAGTGATCCTCATCGGGAACCTCGGCAAGGACCCTGAGCTGAAGTACACGCCCAGCGGGACGGCAGTGGCCAAGTTCAGCCTGGCCACGAACGAGCGCTACAAGGACAAGAGCGGCGAGTGGCAGGACCGCACGGAGTGGCACAACATCGTGGCCTGGCAGCGGCTGGCGGAGATTGCCGCAGAGTATTTGAAGAAGGGACGCGCGGTGTACGTGGAAGGGCGCATCCAGACGCGCTCCTGGGACGACAAGGAGACAGGCCAGAAGAAGTACATGACGGAGATCGTGGCCAACGATCTGGTGTTGCTGGGCGGCCGCGAAGGCGGCGCGGAAGGCGGAGGAGGAGGGCGTGGTCGTTCGGAAAGCTTTGACCAGCGCACTCCGGAGCCCCAGACCGCCGAAATCACCGACGACGATATTCCATTCTGAACTCTGGATCACAAATTCTCGTATTCCACGTCTGACTGCACACGGAGAGGTGTGTCCATGAAACGCTTCCAACGAATTTCTGCGGTTCTGGCTCTGTTGCTGGCGTCCAACCTGCTCGCCGCACAACAAGGCGAGATCAAGCCCGGCGACAACCTGGTGGTGGAAGGCGTGCCGGCGATTCCGGCGTCTTTGGCCGCCGAGGTGGCGCGCTATACGGAGTTCCGCTCGGCGCTGCAGATGGACTGGCATCCCGTGAAGCGCGAGATGCTGGTACGAACGCGCTTTGCCGATACACCCCAGATCCATGCCGTGAAGGTCCCCGGAGGCGCGCGCACCCAACTGACGTTTTTCCCCGAGCGCGTGGTGGGTGCGGCCTACCAGCCCAAGTCGGGCGCGTTTTTTGTTTTCAACAAAGACATCGGCGGCAACGAATTCTTCCAGTACTACCGCTACGACATGGACACGGGAAAAGCGACGCTGCTGACCGACGGCACCTCACGCAATACCGGCCGCAAATGGTCGCACGGCGGCAAATGGATGGCGTACGGCTCCACGCGGCGAAACAAGAAAGACGTGGACCTGTGGGTGATGGATCCTGCAGACGTTTCCACGGACCGCATGCTGGCGCAACTGGAAGGTGGCGGGTGGGAAGCGGAGGACTGGTCGCCCGACGACAGCAAGATTGCCGTCAGCGAATCCATCTCCATCAACGAAAGCTACCTGTGGCTGGTGGACTTGCGCACCGGCGAGAAGACGCTGCTTACGCCCAAGGGCGGAGCGGAAAAGATAGCCTACCGGGCGGCGCGCTTCGGCAAGGACGGCAAGGGGCTTTACGTTTCCACGGACAAGGACTCGGAGTTTCTGCGGCTGGCCTACATGGACCTGGCAACCGGGAAACACACCTATCTGACCTCGCACATTTCCTGGGACGTGGACGAGTTCGAGGTTTCTCCGGACGGAAACACCATCGCCCTCATCGCCAACGAAGACGGCATGGGCGTGTTGCACTTGATCGACACCGCAACGGGCAAGGAGAAGCCGGCCCCCAAGCTGCCGGTGGGAGTGGTCTTCAATCTCTACTGGCATAACAACAATCGCGACCTGGGCTTCGGGCTGGATTCGGCGCGCTCGTCGGCGGATGTGTTTTCCGTCGATTTGACCACCGGCAAGGTGGAGCGCTGGACCACCAGCGAGGGCGCCGTCAATACCGTGAATTTTTCCGAGCCTGCGCTGATTCACTGGACGAGCTTCGACGGCCGCAGGATTTCCGGCTATTTGTACCAGCCACCCACCAAATACACGGGCAAGCGGCCGGTGGTGATCAATATCCACGGGGGCCCGGAGAGCCAGTTTCAGCCGGGATTCATGGGCCGCACCAACTACTACCTGGATGAACTGGGCGTGGTGTTCATCTTCCCCAACGTGCGCGGCTCCTCGGGATACGGCAAGAGCTTCCTCCAGCTGGACAACGGCTTCCTGCGCGAGGACTCGTACAAGGACATTCTGGCGCTGCTGGACTGGATCAAGATGCGACCGGAGCTGGACAGCGACCGCATTATGGTGACCGGCGGAAGCTACGGCGGGTTCATGACGCTGGCTGTGGCCACGAACTATGCCGACCGCATTCGCTGCGCGCTGGACGTGGTGGGCGTCTCCAACCTGGTAACCTTCCTGGAAAACACCGAAGCCTACCGGCGGGACCTGCGGCGGGTGGAGTACGGCGACGAACGCGACCCCAAGATGCGGGAGTTCCTGAACCGCACTGCGCCGGCCAACAACGCGCACAAGATCACCAAGCCGCTGTTTGTGGTGCAGGGGAAGAACGATCCCCGGGTACCGGCCAGCGAATCCGTGCAGATGGTGGCCACGGCGCGTAAGAACGGCACCACCGTGTGGTACTTGATGGCCAACGACGAAGGCCACGGCTTTGCCAAGAAAAAGAACCAGGACTTCCAGTTCTATTCCACCGTCCTGTTCATGCGCGAGTTCCTGCTGAAGTGAGGTAAGGGCGGGGGGACAGGGGCAAGCGCCGGCCTGGTTTTCGATGGCATGGCTCCATGCCTGAAGGCAGAGCCGGTCGGTTTCCAGAATGGCCATGGAAAACGCCGCGCCGCTAGGACCGCAGCTTGCGTTTGAGGTCCTGGGCAATCTGCAGGCTGTGGAAGCGGCCGTTCTCGATGAAGATCTCGCCGGTACGCGAGCCCGCCACGATCACGCCAGCCACGTAAATGCCGGGAACGTTGCTTTCCAGGGTCTCGGGATCGCAAAGCGGGCGACACTGATCGCCGGAGAGCTCAATGCCCAGGCTGCGCAGGAAGTCGAAGTCGGGATGGTAGCCGGTGAGCGCGAAGACGAAGTCGTTTTCCAGGCGGACATCGCCTTCGGGAGTGCGCAGAAGAACGCTCTCGGCCGAAATCTCGGTGACGGTGGTGTTGAAGAATGCCGGGATTTCGCCGTTCTTGATGCGGTTTTCGATGTCCGGCTTGACCCAGTACTTGACGTTGGCGTGCATGGCGGGGCCGCGGTGCACCAGGGTGACCCGGGCGCCGTGCCGCCAGAGGTCGAGGGCGGCTTCGGCGGCGGAGTTTTTCCCGCCGACTACCAAGACGTTGCAGTCGAAGTAGGCGTGCGGCTCGCGATAGTAGTGAAAGACCTTGGGCAGGTCTTCCCCGGGCACGCCCATGCGGTTGGGCCGGTCGTAATATCCGGTGGCAACCACGATCTTGCGCGCGCGGTATTCGTGGATGCGCTCGTTGCGGTCGAGCGTGGTGACGCGGAAATCGCCGTCGCGGCCGGTGACGGTTTCCACGCGCTGGTACTGGCGCACGTCCAACTGGTAGTGCTCGGCCACGTTGCGGTAGTACTCGAGAGCCTCCTGGCGCGTGGGCTTCTGGTGGGCGGTGGTGAAGGGGATGTCGCCGATGACCAGCAGCTCCGGCGTAGTGAAAAACACCATGTTCGCCGGGTAGTGATAGATGGAATTGACCAGGCAGCCCTTTTCGACGAGCAGCGCGGTCAGGCCGGCGCGCTGGGCCTCGATGGCGCAGGCCATGCCCGTAGGACCGGCGCCGATGGCAAGCAGGTCCACGATGTGGCCGGGGGCATGCTGCCGCCTGGGGCGCAACTGGGGCTCGGTGATCTGGTTGGTGGCCATTGCAGTCCGGGGAATGCGGATGACGGTGCCGGCGCCAGGGCACAACACTGGAAAAACGCGCCATCATAGCATGCGCGCGCGGGGCAGCCAGCCAGCGCTGTTGCTATAATTTTGGTGTAAGCCTCATCCTTCAAGCGACCTTCAATCCAGCGATGCAGGAGCTGCCATGGCAACCACCGCGCAGAAATTGACCCGAACGGAAAAGGATTCCCTGGGCCCCAAGGAGATTCCGGCCGGCGTGTACTACGGCATCCAGACGATGCGGGCGGTGGAGAACTATCCCATTTCCGGGATGCGGGCGCACCCCACGCTGATTCGGGCCTTCGGCATGATCAAGCAGGCGGCGGCGGAAGCCAACCTGGCGCTGGGTCTGGTGGAGGAGAGGCTGGCCAAGGCCATTATCGCGGCGTCGAAGGAAGTGGCGGCGGGCCAGTGGGACGAGGAGTTCGTGGTGGACGTATTCCAGGCGGGTGCGGGCGTGAGCTTCCACATGAACTCGAACGAAGTTATCGCCAACCGCGCCGTTGAAATGCTGGGCGGCACGCTAGGCGACTACTCGATAGTGCATCCCAACGATCACGTGAACTACGGGCAGTCCACCAACGACGTGTTCCCG
>CAYRII010000161.1:0-6721 GCA_964424245.1 uncultured Terriglobales bacterium
AGATCAACTTTGTGGGCAATATCGCGGACGTAAAACTGATCGATTAGGAAACAGCTCTCTGCTTCTGTTGGGCGGCCTCGCCGGGTCGCCCTTTTTGGTGTTACGGCGAGCCTGTTACTTCGACTGCAGCACCAGTTGGTGCCGGCGGCTTCGCGCTACGGCAGTTGCACTAAAGGGCAGGGAATAGGTCCGACCTTCCAGCCACGCCTTCCAGTGGTCCATGTAGTGAGGGCTGAGGACCTGTCCGGATTGGCCGGTCACGATATTCAGCGTAGAGGCGTCGAGGTCTGAAAAATCCACCGTCATGCGTTCGGAGGGGCCGAAGGAACGGCCGACCTGCTTGACGGTGAATCCGTTGCCCGATTGCTCCACGACACCGCTTCCGGTCACTCGGCGCAGGATGGGAATGCGGCCGAAGATGGGGTGGGCGATTTCCAGCGAAAACTGCCTGCCGAAGCGCCACTGCGCGAGGGTTTTGGGCGCCTGCTCGTCGGTGACTGCAGCTTCGAGCGCCGCGACGAGAAGGTCGTCATAGGTGGGATACTCCAGCGGCAGCCATTGCGCCAGCCGCTGTGTGAGGATGTTTTCCAAGGCGACGGAGGACATGAACCAGCGATATTCACCGGCCAGGTCGCCCAGTTTGGGACGCAAGAGTTTTTGCTGCAGTTCGCGGCGTGTGCCGCTGAGGATGGCTGCAGCGGCGCTCTCCGAGGTGATGCGGCCATCCCATTGCTCGAGGAGGTCCGCCGCTTGTTGCACGCGCGCGTCCTCGCTTCCGATTTCCTCGACGGCCGTCAACACGTATTCCGCGAGAATCTGGTCCCACACGGAATCCAAGTCCATCTGCAGCGCGAGCATATCCTGGCGGGTAAACTTGCGTTCCGACTCCAGTACTTCCAGGATGCGCTGCGTACGATACGGCGACGCCCAATTGCGAGAGAGAAGAAAGGGATAACTGTCTGGCGTGATGCGACCGTTGGCGGTGGCCAGAATGCCTGACGGCGGATCGAGCACACTGGGCAGTTGCTCATAGGCCACGAACCCCACCCAGTCATGGGAGCCATCGTGGCCGGGAACAGGCACGGTGCCGTCCCCTGCCTTGCGGATGGGGATAAGCCCTGTGGCTTGGTAGCCAATATGGCCGTCGACATCGGCATAAACCACATTCTGCGCAGGCCCGCCAAAGCGGGAAAAGGCGCTGCGAAATTCCTGCCAGTTGGCAGCGGCGTTGATGGCAAAGAAAGGCGTGGCCAAAGCCGCTGGGACGTAAAGCGTCCAGGCCAGCGCCAGCCGGCGCGTTTCGCCGGGAATCAGCTCCGAGACAATGGGACCATGGCGCGTCACCTGAACGTCGATCGACACCTCCCGGCCACCTTTAATGCGTATGGTTTCCCGCCGAATCTCGGGCTTCTTCCACCCTTCCGGGACTTGGTATTCCCCGGATTGGTTAAAGGTTTCAATGAAGATGTCTTGCACGTCGGGGCCGAGGTTGGTAAAGCCCCAGGCGATGCGGCGGTTGTGACCCACAAGCACGTAGGGAAACCCGGGCAGCGTGACTCCGGCAACGTCAAAATCGTCCGACTGCAGGTGCGCCTCATACCAGATGTTGGGAATCTGGTGCGGCAGGTGCATGTCGTTGGCCAGAAGCGGTTTTCCGGAAACGGTGTGCACACCGGCGAGCACCCAGTTGTTGGAGCCGGCTGCCGGTTGCATCGCTCGGTCTTCCTGCTCCGGTTGCCTTGCAGGTCCGACGGTCTGAACGGGCGGCGCCGGAGATTCCTCTCCGTCATCCCCGTCCTTCAGTTCTCTTTCTGGTTCCGGAGGAGCCGCAGGGGAAGATCCCGGGGGGCGATCGCGCCAGGAGGAGGAAGGGTAGAGATCGGCCGTGAGCTCGGGCCCGAGGCGGGCGAGAATCTTTTCCCGCGTCAGCTCCATGGCGAACAGGTGGTGGTTGAGCAGCTTGCTCATGTTGGCGCCGATCAATACAGAGTCGGTCGCGGTCCAGGGGCGCGGGGAGTAGCGCAGCACGCGAAATTCAATGGGCAGTCGATCTTGCTGCGCCGCAATCAAGGCATTGACGCCGCGCGCGTAAGACTCGAAGTGGCTGCGCTCCACCGGTCCCATGGCCGCCGCGGCCCGCTCTGCGGTGTCGCGTATCTGCAGAATGCGTTGTTCGCGGTCGTGGGGCAGCACGGACTCTCCCAGAATCTCCGCTAATTCTCCGGAAGCGTAGCGGCGCGCCATGTCCATCTGCCACAAGCGATCTTGCGCGGCCACATACCCTTGGGCGAAAAACAGGTCTTCCAGGGTCGTGGCGTCAATGTGTGGAACACCCTGCGCGTCGCGGACGACGGTGACCGGTGCCGACAGGCCGGCGACGTGGATAGTTCCATCCAACTGGGGAAGAGAGCTGTGGGCAAGATAGAGAGCCCCGCCCGCGACCCCGGCCAGAGAGAGAAAAAGCAATGCGGCAACCCAGGCCGCCGCGCGGCGCCAGCGGGAGGATCTGGTGCGCTGGGCAGTCTTGGCAGAGGAAAGGTCGACCATGGAAGAAATCGATTCTATGGGGGGAAACCAGCGGCGACCAAGAAAAAACTACGTGCAACTGGGGATCCTAACGTGCGGATCCCCGTGCCCGTTGTTATCCCGGTGGTCGCTTCGGGGGGAAGCTTGGTACAATCGGCCACCGGATTGTAGCCGGGACGTTTTCTGCATGCATCCGGATTGAACCATGCCTTCGCTGCCGAAGCGAATCGATGACCAGCCCTCGATCTCGCGCGAGGCTATGCTCGCGGCCGAGGAGATCTTCCATACTCACCTGAAAAAAGTGGGGTTGAAGCACACCGGCCAGCGCGACACCATTCTGCGCACCTTTCTGGAGACGCGCGAGCACCTCTCCACCGATGAGCTGCACCGCCTGGTCAAGAAGAAGGACCCCAAGATCGGTTTTACCACGGTGTATCGCACCTTGAAGCTGTTTGCCGAATGCGGCCTGGCCAGCGAAGTGGCTTTTCATGACGGCATCGCGCGCTACGAGCACCAGTACAACCGCCGCAGCCATCACCACATGATTTGCACGGAGTGCGGCGGGTCTGTGGAGTTTTTTTCGCCCGAAGTGGACCGCCTGGAGCAGGAGATTGGACGCCGATATCACTACCACACCACGCGCCACACCTTTCAGATTTACGGAACTTGCGAGGAGTGCGGTCGGAGAGGATCGCGCCGGGTGGTGTAGCCGGTTTTTTGCAACACTATTTTTTCTTTGCTTTGCCGCGCGAATTTTGCTACTTTCCGCGCTGCAACTTGGTTCCGTTCCCGTGAATGGGGTCGCGGGTCAGGCGTCCGTACACAACTATTTCGGTCCAAGGTCAGAGGAGGATAGGGCTATGGCGCGTTATTGTGCTTCTTGCGGTGCCACGATGGAGGATTCGGCAGCTGTGTGTCCCTCTTGCGGCAAGGGAGGCGCTCCCGCTGCCGGCGCCACGACTTCGGGGGGCGGCGGTCTTACGGATAACGTGGCCGGCATGCTGGCTTACGTCACCATCATTCCAGCGATTCTATTTCTGATTTTGGAACCCTACAACAAGAACCGTTTCGTGCGATTTCACGCCTTCCAATGCATTTTCCTGGCGGTGGGGCTGTTCGTCATCCAAATGGTGCTGGCCTTTATTCCCATCATCGGCTGGTTGATTTCCTTGCTGGTGAGCCTGGGAACACTCGCCCTCTGGATTGTGCTGCTCATCAAGGCCTATGGGGGGCAGATGTTCAAGCTACCGGTCATCGGCGACATGGCGGAAAAGCAGGCCAATGCCATGTAGTGCCAGCCGCGGCACATGGTTGCAGAAAGCGGGGACCCGAAGGTCCCCGCTTTTTTCTGGGCGTGTTGCTGGCGTGCAGCCTATTCTCACTGCGGCGCTTGACAGAATCCTTCCCAGGTGGCCATCCTATTAGCTTTTCGCTGCGGTGATTGTTGCTTTCGATTTGGCCGGGGGGGGGCGCGCGGCCACCTGTAGCGATAGGAAGGAAGGGTCCACTTGCGAGTCCGGGTGTTCTTTCACGACCGGTGTTTTGATGGCGCCGCCTCGGCGTCCTTGTTTGCACGTTTCTATCGCGAGTGCATCCTCCCGGATGCGGAGTTTCAGTTCACGGGCCTGGTGCACCGCGCCGGCGCGCTGTTTGACGAGTCCCTGTTCGACGGCGAAGAGAACGCCATCGTCGACTTCAAGTACTTCACTTCGCCCAAAGTCACGTGGTGGTTTGATCATCACCAGAGCGCATTTCTCACGCGCGAGGACGCGGAGCATTTTGAGCGCAACCAGAACGGCCGCAAGTTCTTCAATCCCGAGTACAAATCGTGCACCAAGTTCATCGCCGACGTTACGCAGGAACACTTCGGCTTTGACCCTCGCCCGGTCGCAGAACTGGTGAAGTGGGCGGACATCATCGATGGCGCGCAGTATCCGGACCCCAAGACGGCGGTGGAGATGAAGGCTCCCGCCACCCGCCTGACGCTGGTCATTGAGGCCGCCCAGGATGCGGGCCTGATTCCAAGGCTGATTCCTTTGTTGGCCGAGCGCTCCCTGGAGGAGATTCTCGCGCAGCCTGACGTCGCGCGCCTGCTTCCGCCGCTGTTGCAGCGCCACCAGAGGTCCATCGACATCCTGCGCCAGCGCACGGAGTGCCGCGAGGGCACGGTCTTCTTTGACGTCACCGATCAGGACCTCGAGGGCTACAACAAGTTTGTGCCCTATTACCTGCACCCGGAGTGCACCTACAGCGTGGGCCTCAGCCAGAGCAGCTTCCGCACCAAGATTTCCGTGGGTTCCAATCCCTGGGCGCGCAGCGAAGAGATGGTCAATCTCGCCGCCATCTGCGAGCGCTACGGCGGGGGAGGGCATGCGCGCGTGGGCGCCATCTCCTTTGAACCCAACCAACTGGAAAAAGCGCGCGCTGCGGCTGCGGAGATCGTGGCCGAACTCCGCGCCAGCGCAGCTTCCTAGCTTGCAGCATCGCGAACTGTGTGTCGCCATGCGTTGACACTGTGGGAACACCCATTTAGCATGCACACCGGAATGAAAGCTTTCCTGGCATGATCGGCCAAACCGTTTCCCACTATCGGGTTATCGAGAAACTGGGGGAAGGCGGCATGGGTGTGGTCTATCGCGCCGAGGACATCCGCCTGGGCCGCAGCGTGGCGCTCAAGTTTTTGCCCGAGCGTGCGTCCCACGATGCCCACGCCGTAGAGCGATTCCAGCGCGAGGCGCGCTCCGCTTCCGGGTTGAATCATCCCCACATCTGCACCATTTACGAGATCGAGGAGTACGAAGGGCGGCCTTTTCTGGCGATGGAACTGCTCGAAGGGCAGACCCTCAAGCAGCGCATCGCCGGACGGCCCATGGACGCCGACGAACTGCTGACTGTCGCCATCCAGATCGCCGACGCCTTGGACGTGGCCCATGCCAAGGGCATCATCCACCGCGACGTCAAGCCGGCCAACATCTTCCTGACTAGCCGCGGCCAGGCCAAGGTGCTCGATTTCGGTTTGGCGAAGCTCGGGGCGCGAAACCCGCTCGCAGCCGAAACCGTGACTGCCACCGGCGGAGGCGACGGATCGACCCGGGACCTCACCGCCCCCGGAAGTGCGGTGGGCACCGTGGCCTACATGTCGCCGGAGCAGGCGCGCGGGGAAGAGGTGGATGCGCGCTCCGATCTCTTCTCGCTCGGCGTCGTGCTCTACGAGATGGCCACCGGACAACAGGCATTCACCGGCAACACCTCGGCGGTGATTTTCGAGGCCATCCTCAATCGCGCTCCGGTCCACCCCGCCAATCTCAATCCCCGGCTTCCCCAGGGGCTCGACCTGGTAATCATCCGCACGCTGGAAAAGGACGCGGCGGCGCGCTACCAAAGCGCTGCGCAACTGAAAACCGACCTGGAGCGCGTGAAGCGCGATTCCGACTCCGGCCACGCCGCCGCGGCTGCGCCCCGCACGGAGAAATCCGTCGCCGTGCTCTATTTCGAAAACCTCTCCACCACCAAGGATGACGAGTATTTCCGCGACGGGATGACGGAAGACATCATCACCGAGCTGGCCAAGATTGAGGACCTGCAGGTGTTCCCGCGCCCGGCCGTGAGCGCCTACCGCGACCAGCAGGTCACGGCGCCGCAGGTGGGGCGCGAGCTCAACGCCGCCTACGTCCTCGGAGGCAGCCTGCGCCGCTCCGGCAATCGGCTGCGCATCAGCGCGCAGCTCATCCAGACGCGCACCGGCCACACCCTTTGGGCGGAGCGCTACGACCGCAAGATGGAGGACGTCTTCGAGGTGCAGGACGAAATTGCGCGCGCCATCGCCGAGGCTCTGCGCATCAAGCTCTCGCCGCATGAAGAAAAGGCCATCGCGGGGAAGCCCACGGAAAACCTGCAGGCCTACGATCACTATCTGCGCGGCCGCACCTATGCCCGCCGCGTGACGCGCTCCGACGCCGTCCAGGTCACGGGAATGATAGACACGACGGTGCCGATCGAAGTTCCTTGCAATGAACTGAGCGGTCGGGTGGTAGCGCATCGTCCTCGATACTTCGGTCGTGCTCCTGACCGACGAGCCCCTAACCCTGCGAAGGAGAGCGTCGACCGCAGCAAGAAGCTTGGCTGCATTCTCATGGATCGAGTCAAAAGACTCGTCGACGAGCTGACAATTCAGCAGCTTGGCTATGGCGTCTTG
>CAYRII010000162.1:0-6644 GCA_964424245.1 uncultured Terriglobales bacterium
GGAGACGGCGATGTCGTTGATGCCCATCAGCAGCGATTCTCCTTCCACGTAGGCAAAGCTCATGTTCAGGTTGCCGGGCAGCCGGTGCTCCTCGGAGCCGTTGACGAAAACCTCGTCCAGATCCTTCGTCAGGCGGGCCTTCAAACGATCGCGCAGGGCGGCCAGGCGCTTGCTTTCTTCCGCCATCTCCTGCATGGCCAGCTCGCAGGCCTTGCCGAAGCCCACAATACCGGGCACGTTGAGGGTTCCGGAGCGCATGCCGCGCTCGTGTCCCCCGCCGTCGATGATGGCGGATAGCTGCACGCGCGGATTGCGGCGCCGCACATAGAGCGCGCCCACGCCCTTGGGGCCGTAGATTTTGTGTGCCGTCAATGAAAGCAGGCTGGCGTTCATGGCGTTGACGTCCACTGGAATCTTGCCCACTCCCTGCACAGCGTCCGTGTGAAAGAGCACGCCGCGTTCCTTGCAGATCTTGCCGATTTCTTCCACCGGTTGCAGCACGCCGATTTCGTTGTTGGCGGTCATGATGGTGACCAGGATGGTCTTGTCATCGATCGCTCTCTTCAAGTCGTCGAGATCGATGCGCCCATCGGCCTGCACGGGAAGGTACGTGACACGGCAGCCGTTCTTTTCCAGGCGCTTGCACGTATCCAGCACCGCCTTGTGCTCGGTGACCGCGGTGATGACGTGGTTGCCCTTCTGGCTGTACATTTCCGCCACGCCCTTGATGGCCAGGTTGTTGCTCTCCGTGGCGCCGGAAGTAAAAATGATTTCCTTGGCGGTTGCGCCGATCAGCCGGGCAATGCGCTCCCGTGCCTGCTCCACCGCCTCTTCGGCCGCCCATCCAAACGGATGGTTGCGGCTGGCCGCGTTGCCGAACTTCTCGCAGAAGTAGGGCAGCATCTCCTCCAGCACCCGTGGATCCATGGGTGTGGTGGCGTGGTTGTCCAGGTAAATGGGCAGCTTCACGTCCTGGTGCCCGTTGCCGCCGGTTGTGGTTCCCGTTGTGCTCATAAACTTCTCTCCTGATCCCTATTCTTTAGTGCGGTGTCGAAGCAATGCCCACCAGTTCCGCCGCCGCGTCCTTCTCCGGGGACGGGGCCGCCAGCGAGGCGGCGTCGTCAGCCATGTCGGATATACGGATCCGGCTGAGCACCTGGTGGATGCTGTCGTTCACCTTGCGCAGCGGCTCACGCACTGTGCAGGTGTTCGTTTGGTAGCATTCGCCGCGCGTGGTGACGCACGAGGTGATGAACAGTGGGCCGTCAATCGCGCGGATCACTTCCAGCGCGGAAATCAACTGCGGATCCCTCGCCAGCGCGTAGCCGCCGTTCATCCCATGATGCGAATGCAAGATTCCGGCCTTGGCTAAACGCTGCAGAATCTTGGCCAATGCCTGCTGAGGGATGCCATACACCTCAGCGATGTCCTTGGCGCAGCAGGAGCCGTCTCCGGCAAACTCCGCCAGGTGCTTCACAGCCATCAGTCCGTAGTCAGCCTTCTTGGTCAGCTTGAACATGGGCATCCCACCGCGACCAGCTATATACGACTGATTTGGTCGCATATTTATTCTAGGCCCTGACTCGCGCCTTTTGCAACTGCAAGCAGCCAACGGTTCTTATCTGCATTTATTGGTAACTGTAACCATGTCAGTGGTTTATCAATATACGATTGATTGGGTCGTATTTGCGGCTTGGTCGGCAAAGAGA
Organism: uncultured Terriglobales bacterium; assembly: GCA_964424245.1. Lineage (GTDB taxonomy): Bacteria > Acidobacteriota > Terriglobia > Terriglobales > Acidobacteriaceae > CAYRII01. The sequence continues at coordinate 1,710 of CAYRII010000162.1, forward strand.
CGTCTGCCTCAATTAGCGCCAAAGCCGGGACTTTGGTGCGCAGGCTGCTACTTTTTGTGTCGAATCGCACAGTCCAACCACTGCGGCCTGTTTCCCCCGCGCCGACTCCCGTCCCGATTTCCATTACGCGGCGGAACAAAAACGTTCTTACCGGCTTGACATACCGCGCCGCCGGTCTAAAATGACCGCGACTTGGGAAGGCCGGCAAGGAGGAAGAAGGCCGTTCCCTTGGTGGTGGAATCCGAGGCCCGCGGCGCGTGTGGCGCCGGACGCGGTGGAAGATTCCGTTATGAGTTCGTCCCAGCCCCTACCATCGAACGCACCAGCCCAGCGAGCCGACATGGATAAGCCCTGCATGCATCCGCGCGTTCAGGTCGTCGCCCGCGAAGAGGACGCGGAATTCGTCGAGTGCCTCGAGTGCGGTGAAATCTTCGAAGCCAGCGAATTCAAAGACATGGCCATCGAAGAGCGCGCGGAGAATGAAGAAGCCTGAACCCTTCGGCCCTCCGCCCTTGCTTCCGGCAACCCTACTCGGGTGTGCCCGCGCGTGGAGATTCTTCCTAACCGAGCCGGAGTGACGCCTCCGCGGAGAATTGCGGGTCGGCAAACTCGCTGGCCAGGAACTTGGGGAAGGCCGCAGCGGCAATCATGGCGGCGTTGTCGGTGGAGAGTGCACGCGACGGGAAGTAAACGGGCAGGCCTTCGCGCGACGCTTGTTGCTCAAAGCCAGCGCGCAACTCGCGGTTGGCGGCGACCCCTCCAGTGACGAACAGCGTGGCCGCGTCACAGCCGCGCGCGGCAGCCAACGTCTTCGACACCAGGTCGTCCACCATGGCGCGCTGGAACGAAGCCCCAAGGTCCAGCGTTTCCCCGCTGCAAACTCTCTGGTAGTCTTCGAGCGACGGCCTGGAGATTTCCGCCAGCGCGCGCCGCTGAACTTCGAGGCTTCCCCGCATGCCGTGGGTGTCTACGTAGCGCAGCACGGCAGTCTTGATGCCGCTGTAGGAGAAGTCCCAGGACTCGGAATCTCGGCGCCCCGGCTTGGTCCTAATGTGTACCGGGCCGAAGGCCACCGCCTGCGGATTGCCGAGCGGCGCCAGGCGATCGATCACCGGGCCGCCCGGGTAGCCGAGGCCCAGCAGCTTGGCCACCTTGTCGAAGGCCTCGCCCGCAGCGTCGTCGCGCGTCTGCCCGATGTTGCGGTAGGTCCATCCGCCGTCGCGTTCTTCGGCCAGATAGAGGTGCGTATGGCCGCCGGAGACTACGAGCGCGAGCACGGGAAAGCGCATCTCGCGGTTGCTCTTCTGCCTTTCCTCCAGGAGCACGGCATGAATGTGGCCTTCCAGATGATTCACGGCGATCAGCGGCTTTTCTAGAGAAAAGGCCAGCGCCTTGGCATAGGTCACGCCCACCAGCAGCGCACCGGCGAGTCCCGGGCCCTGGGTAACGGCGAGGGCGTCGATCTGGCGGTAGCGGAGCCCGGCTTCGGCCAGCGCGCTGCGCACTACGGGCACGATGGCGCGCAGGTGTTCGCGCGACGCCAACTCGGGCACCACTCCTCCGTAGGGCGCGTGGGTCGCGTACTGGGACGACACCACGTTGGACTCCACGTGTTCACCCGAGCGCACCACGGCCGCTGCGGTTTCGTCGCAGGAGCTTTCGATGCCCAGGATAAAGATTGCCCGCATGTCCTAATATTAGGGGAAGGGGCGGGCGCCCTGCGAGGACCGGCCCGCGAATCCGGATGAGCGCAACTCCTAAGTCGGCTGTGACCTCCGTGGTCGAGACCCTGCGGCGGCAGGGCTTTCAGGCCTACCTGGTGGGCGGATGCGTGCGCGATCTCCTGCTGGGGCGCGAACCCGGCGACTACGACGTAGCCACCGACGCCACCCCCGATGAAGTGATGCGCCTTTTTCCCCAGACCTACGCCGTGGGTGCGCAGTTCGGTGTGGTGATGGTTCCCGTCGAGGACGGCGCAGCGACCATTGAAGTTGCCACCTTCCGCTCGGACGGCCTCTACACCGACGGCCGCCATCCTGACCAGGTCACCTTCACGCGCGATGCCAGTGAAGACGTCCGGCGCCGCGACTTCACCGTCAACGGCCTGCTGCTCGACCCGCTGGAGAATGACAAGGTTCTCGACTTCGTCGGCGGCCGCGCCGACCTCGAGGCAGGCATCATCCGCGCCATCGGGCAGCCCGAGCGCCGCTTCGCCGAAGACAAGCTGCGCATGCTGCGCGCCGTGCGCTTTGCCGCGCGCTTTGGCTACCAAATCGAGCCGGCAACCTTCGCCGCCATCCGCGCGCTCGGTGCCGGCATCCACCAGGTGAGCCGCGAGCGCGTACGCGATGAGCTGGTGAAGATGCTGACGGAGGGCTGCGCCCGCCGCGCCTTCGAATTGCTCGACGAATCCGGGCTGCTGGCCAAGGTGCTTCCGGAGATTTCCGCCATGAAGGGAGTGGAGCAGCCGCCCCAATTCCATCCCGAGGGCGACGTCTGGGTGCACACGCTGCTTCTGCTCCAGGGCCTGCGCGAGGGCTGTTCCCCCACGCTGGCGGTGGGCGCGCTGCTGCACGACGTGGGCAAGCCGCCTACGTTTCGTGTGGCTCCGGACCGCATCCGCTTCGACGGCCATGTGGAGGTGGGGACGAAGATGGCGGAAGAAATCTGCCGCCGCTTGCGCTTTTCCAACCAGGAGACGGAGCAGATTGCGGCGCTGGTGGCCAATCACCTTCGGTTCATCGACGTGGAGCGCATGAAGGAGTCCACGCTCAAACGGTTCCTGCGCCTGCCGCTCTTCGACGATCACCTGGAGATGCATCGCCTCGACTGCCTGGCCAGCCACGGAGATCTGTCGCTCTACGAGTTTGTGAAGAAAAAACTCGAGTCCACTCCTGCGGAAGAGATTCGGCCGAAGCCGCTGGTGACAGGCGACGACCTCATCGCCGCCGGGTACACGCCCGGCCCGCACTTCAAGGACATGCTGCGCGCCGTGGAAGATGCCCAGCTGGAAGGCCAGCTCGCAAACCGGGAACAGGCCATGGAACTGGTGCGCCTGCGGTTTCCCCGGTAACCCGTACTGCGAGTCCAGCCTCGGTCCTGGCATTCATGCGTACGATGTTAGAATGCGATGATTTTAGGTTCGCGATGCAGCACGCCCGTTCCGATCTCGAGAAGATTGTCGCCGAAGCCATGCGCCATGCTCCGGCGGAAGATGTTCCCCTGCTGGCCTGGCCGTTGGCGGCGGGCCGGGCAGTAGCCGAGAAAACGCGGGCCCTCGATTTTCGCGCCGGAGTTCTCCGCGTGGGAGTGCCGGATGCGGCCTGGCGCGCGCAGCTCCTGGCTCTTGCCCCCCAGTACTTGGCGGCGCTGAATGAGTACTGCGGCGGCCGCGTCGAGCGCATCGTCTTCGTAGCGCCGGATGAGAAGAAACCGCCTTGCTGAGAACAGCAGCCGAGAACCGCTGATGAAAGTCACCGCCAAAGACGTGGGTTACGTCGAAGACCTGGCCAACCTTGAGCTGGCGCCCGAGGAGCGGGTGCGCATGGTGAAAGACCTGAACTCGATTCTGGAATATATCGACCGGCTGAATCAGTTGGATACAACCGATGTGGCGCCCATGACGCAGGTTGCAGAACGCTACGGAGACCCGGCCAAATCCGGCACAGCCCGCTTCGAGTACGCCATGCGCCAGGATACGCCGGGCAAGTCCCTGGGCCGCGAAAATTCGCTGGCCGGCGCGCCCCAGGCCAACGGCGTTTTTTTCAAAGTGCCCAAGGTGATCGAAAAATAGCGGCGCCCGGCGGAGGGAGAGTACCGAGTTTGCCGAGCGCTGAGATCGTTTCATGGACCTGAATACGCTGACGATCGCGCAGGCCCGGTCCGCCATTGCGGAACGGAAAACCACGGCAACCGCCCTGGCCGAGTCCTTCTACCAGAAGATTGCCGCGCAAGATGGCGAGATTCACGCCTACCTGACGCTGGCCAAGAAACGCGCGCTGGCGCAGGCGGCGCGTATCGACGCCAGGGTGGAAAAAGGCGACCCGCTGCCGCCGCTGGCAGGAGTTCCTGTCGCCGTCAAGGATGTAATGACGACGCGCGGCGTGCGCACGACCGCCGGGTCGAAGATATTGCAGCATTACTTCCCGCCCTACGACTGCACGGCGGTGGCTCGCCTGGAGGCGGCGGGCGCGGTCGTTCTCGGCAAGACCAACTGCGACGAATTCGCCATGGGCTCGTCGAACGAGAACTCAGCCTACGGCGCGGTGCGCAACCCGCGCGACACTAGCCGTGTGCCCGGTGGATCCTCGGGCGGTTCGGCGGCTGCGGTGGCAGCGGGGATGGCCGTTGCCGCGCTGGGCTCCGATACCGGCGGCTCCATTCGCCAGCCCGCCTCCTTCTGCGGAGTCGTGGGGCTGATGCCGACTTACGGCCGCGTCTCGCGCTACGGGCTGATCGCGTTCGCTTCTTCGCTCGACCACATCGGTCCGCTGGCGCATACCGTGGAGGATGCGGCCCTGCTGCTCGGTCACATCGCCGGACGCGACCCCATGGACTCCACTTCCGCCGACTTGCCCGTACCTGATTACGCCGCGGCCATGCGCAAGCCGGTGCGCGGCCTGAGACTGGGTGTTCCCAGGGAGTATTTCGGCGAGGGCCTCGATGCGGAAGTGCGCGCGGCGGTGGAGGCTGCCGTAGCAAAGCTCGCCGGCGCAGGCTGTGAAGTAGTGCCCATCTCGCTGCCGCACACCACGTACGCCATTCCCACCTACTACGTGGTGGCCACGGCGGAGGCCTCCTCCAACCTGGCGCGCTACGACGGCGTGCGCTATGGCTTCCGCTCGCGCAACGGAAAGAGCCTTTCCGAGATGTACCGCAAGACGCGCGACCAGGGCTTCGGTGCCGAAGTGAAGCGCCGCATCATGCTGGGCACCT
>CAYRII010000163.1:0-6596 GCA_964424245.1 uncultured Terriglobales bacterium
CCAGGCCGTTGTACCTGACCCGTCGCTCATGCCCGTGCGCCTTCCCTTTCCATTGGTAATGGCAAGCCCGTTGTAGCTCGTCTGGTCGTAGAAAAACGAACGAGCGGGCGTGGAATCGGAATAGGTGATTGCAGTCAGGCGGTTCAGGTCGTCGTAGGCGTAGGTGGTGGTAATGCTGCGGGCATCCGTGCGGCGGCAGACGGCAGAAGCGTTTCCACTGCACAATGCTCCGCCAGAAGTCGTGTAGTAGAGATTTACGGTGCCGGATTCAGGTGTCGTCGAAACCGTTACTCGCGAGAGGCCATCGTAAGTGTAGGTGCGGGTTTGTGTGCCCTGATTGACCTCCTTGAGGTTGTCCAGCAGGTCGTACTTGTAGCAGGTGTTGACGTTCATCGTGCCACCCGAATCGGGCTCGTCGGCCTCAATCAGGCGGCCGAGGCCATCCAGCCATACTTGGCGCTTTTTGCCCGCCTCGTCAACCGACAAAACCGGATAGCCCAGGCCGTACGTGCCGGAAGAACACAGTTGAGAACTGGCGCCGCCTCCGCTCGTCACCGCCGCCCCATAGAAAGCCTGGGCGAAATTGCTGTCCTGGTGCGTGACCTTTGTGATGCGGTCTATGCCGTCGTAGGTCGGCATTTCCAGGCCATAGGTCGGATCCAAGGCGCTGCGGTAAGGGTTGCTCACGCTCTGGGTTCGGCTCGAGGAGTCATAGACCGCATCAACGAGTGTCGCTCCTTGCGGATCGTTTACCAAGGAGCTTTGCGTCACTCGGCCCAGGCCGTCGAGAGTGGCTCGCTGGTGCACGCAGCTGCTGCACGCCGGGGATGGAGTGGCATCGCTCACGGTCGAATATGTGTCCAACTGGGTTGCAGAGGTGTACTGGTTGAGGCTTCAAGCCCTGCTCCCACCTATTGCAGGCCCGTAAGCATGCGTGAGCCGGTCCAGGGAATCGAGGAAATGCAGGTACGAATCGGCGCTGTTCTGGTCCACCGACTTGGCCAGCTTGCCGGTGTTGAAGTAATAGCCGAAAGTTGCCGCCCCTATCAGCGGCGGCGTGACGCTGGTGAGGTAGGCGTTAGTGGGCGTCGCAGGCGTGTGGGCCTGGGGCGGGTTGGAGCCGTTATCGTGGAAGAAGTTGTCGCTGTAGCTCAGCGTTGTGACATTGCCCTTGGGGTCCGTGACTTGCCGCACCTGCCCGGTGGTGTCGTAATTGAGCGAAGTAGATAGATAGGTGCTCCCGCTCACCCACTGCTGGACTACGGTTGGATTGCCGCGAACGGTATTTCCGGTGCCGTAACCTGCATCGTCATGCTGTGTGACGCCGGTGACGGAAGTGAGAGTTGTAGAGTCGTAGGTGTAGTTAGTCAGGGCGAGCTGCGTTCCGGCTCCATCTCTTGCAGTGACGCTGCTTGGCCGGTTGATGATGTTCTTGCTCGTGTAAGGCGAAGTCGCGAGATAAGTGATATCCGTTTTTCGTGTCGGATTGGCCGCCGGCGTGCCCGTGTAGTAGTTCCACTCCTTGACCGACGTGATGTTCCCTTTCTGCGGAGTGTCGTAAGTGTATTCCGTCCTCTTGTTGATGCTCCCACTCGGAATCGGCAGGACTGTGGTGTTGCGGGCTGTTCGAATGTAATTACTGCCGGGCTGCGAAAACTCGTAGTCGGTCAGCAGGGTCATGAGGAGGGTGCCGCCGGTGGCGGAGCCTGTGTAGAACTTGGCGTCTGATTTCCAGGCCCCGTTGTTCATGGTGAAGGTGTAGACCGCCTGATCGGAGCTAGGCTTGGTGACCGTTACCTTCTGGGTGCAGCTCGTTCCGCAGGAAGTGATGACCGCAGGGGTGTAGGCCCAGGTTCCCCCGCCCGCGGCGCGCGTGTTCACCCAGCGATTCTTGTTGCTGTAGGCGTCCGAGAACGTAGTGTGGGTGTAGTTGACGGTCCCGCCTGTGGGCAGGGTAATCGACTTGAGCAGGCCGTAGAAGCCGGGCGTGGTGCCCGAGTCGTAATCGAAGGTGTAGGACGTTCCGTCCGGCAGTGTGACGCTCTGGATGACCGTCAGGGTTCCGGAATATTCGGTTGTGCCGGATTGGCCGAAAGCGGTGTTGACGTTGATGGTGGTTGTGGTAACGGTAACGCGCGGACGAGTACTGGAATTCTGGGAGTCAAGCACATCATAGTAGGTCTGATTTCCGTTCACCGTCTTGATGACTGCGATCCGGGCCAGCGTGTCGATGGGATTTCCATTGGCATCCTTGGAAAAGTAGTTCCCATTCGTGTCCTTCACAGTCGGATAGACCTGAGTGCCGTCGGGAGCATAGACCGTGGCTGACGTGTAGTTGGTAACGTACATGTGATAGCCACTGGAATCATCCGCCAGGGCATCGCTGCTGGTAATACTTCCCCCAGCGCAGTTCTTTATGTCTCTTTTTGTCTCCACGTTCAAGAAAGTGCGCTTGGTGCCGTCCGGAGCAGTCCAACTGAAGCCTGTGTACAGAGTAAAGGTTTGTATCGGGTCTCCTGTACCGCAATCCATAATCACCACGGTGTATGCGGCGGTCCCGGTATCGGCGCTGGTGACAAAGCGCCAGCCCCCTTGGGAATTGGCCACGTTTGTTGGCTGCCAGCTTGTGCCAACACGCTTCCAGATGCGGCTATCGTAGACAAGCCTTGCCGAGAAGCCCAGGCTGCCCCGCTGAGGCGTGGACGTGAGGGGAAGCTCCAGGTGCAGGTTGCCGTTCGAGAGATTAATGAAGCCTAACTCGACCGGTTCGGCCGTCGTAAAGGTAGGAGAACCTGTCTGGTCCAGGTACTGAGCCGCTGCTGGCAGCTGGCAGAACAGAACCAGAGCCAGAATCACAGTCAACTTTCGCTCTCTCGATACGAGGCTTTTCACGGCAGGTTCTCCCTTCTGACGGCTGTTCCAGAAACGCCGGTTCTAAATCGTGCTGAAGGTCACGGAGTCCAGTTGCAGGCTCCACGTCAGTTGGCCGCCAAACCGTTCCCGGATCGCAAAAGGAGTCAAGACGCCGTCGGCCAAGCGGTAGTCAGAAAAGAACAGCTCCCGCGAGTACTGGTCACTCATGTCGCGGTCGGCGTGAATCGTGTCCTGCGTCTTGGCGACGAGACCTGTCGAAGCGTCCACGAAGACCTCCAGGGTCCGCAGGGCTTTGAACCGGTCCTCGGGATCCGGAACTTCGTCATCTTTCGTAACCAGTCGAATCAGGTGAGCAGGACGACCCTCCACGTCTGCCAGGCCTTCATACCAGGCACTGGTCGATGGGTTACCCAAGGCAGCCAGAATGCGTACCAGCGGCAGCGTCGCGCCTGCCTGGTTTATCGCGTTAAAGTGCTGAACATCTGTTGTTGTTCCGTCGATTTCTTGAATTGCGCCGTGGCCCCGAGTGACGGCCAACGTGCGGTTCTCCTTGGACAGGGACGCTTGCAAAGAAAACTCTTCCGCACCTTTGCCGTGAATCAGGACCGTACCCTTCACTTCTTTGCCCGCCCAGTGATAGGTGATGGTTCCCGCGGCGGTGAATGACTGAACGGTCTGCATGGTCGTCGCGCCGGCAACCTGCAAGGCCTGCGTCAGCACAGACAGGGCTTGTGGGTCCCGTGTCGGCGCCTCCTGCGTCTGAGCCGGGGCTGTCGCCTCATCCTGAGCGGTGGCAGGCTCCAACAGCAGGAAGAGTAATGCGAGGGATAGCGTTGCAGTCCGGGTCATAGTGACCTCCGAAAAACCGACGTCGTGACCTAATGGCGCGCGGACTCTAGCACGGTCTTTCGAAATGTCAATACCTTTCTGTATCTTGTTCCGGAAATGGAAATTGCGGGCCCGGGTTAGCGCCACTCTGTTGCAGCACCCATGGAAAGCCCTAAGATTGACGCCCTTCCGCCGGGAAAGGTACTCTTGGTTTTCGCCGCCACCGGGAGGTTGGCCCGCCCATGCGCACTCTGCTCCTCGCCGCCCTGCTCGCCGCGCCGCTTTCGGCGCAGGCCGCCGACGACACCAAGCCCGCCGTGCCGCCCGCTCCTGCCGTCGGCATCGGCAGCGAAGCGCCCAACTTCACCCTCAAAGACCAGGACGGCAAGGACGTCACGCTGGCCGACTTCCGCGGCAAGAAGAACGTCGTCCTCGCCTTCTACGTCTTCGCCTTCACCGGCGGTTGAACCCGCGAGCTCACGGCCTACCAGCAGAATCTGGAAAAGCTGGAGGCCGCGGACACCCAGGTGCTGGGTGTAAGCATGGACAGCCGCTTCGCCAACAAGGCCTTTGCCGAAAAGCTGGGCGCCACCTTTCCTCTGCTGAGCGACTGGGGCGGCGAAGTCACGCGCCAGTACGGCGTCTACAACGACAAGTACAAGGCGGCGCGGCGCGTCACCTATCTCATCGACAAGACCGGCAAGGTCGTGGAGATGCAGATCGACGACGAAGCCGTCGATCCCACGCGCATCGTGAACGCCTGCGAGCGCCGCAAGCTGAAGAGCTAGCCGCCGTCGCGTCGCAAAACTTCAGCGCCGCTCTTTCGCGGCGCGCGCTTCGTTTTCTCCCAGGGGCTGACATCCCCGCGCCACTTTGTTACTATGAACGTGCGGGGTGGAGCAGTCTGGTAGCTCGTTGGGCTCATAACCCAAAGGTCGCTGGTTCAAATCCAGCCCCCGCAACCAAAGCTATTTTCTTTCTTTACTTATTTTTTTGTTTTTTCCGTTTCCTTCACCGCGCCGCCCGTTCCGGGCGGCGTTCTTTTTGGATGGGCCAAGAGCAAGCGAAATTTCACCGGCGAGCCTACGGCTGAGTCGAGCTACTCCGCGACCTCGGGATGGCGGGTGGCCACGCGGTAGCGTCCGGAGTGAAACACCAGCGGCTCGGCTTCCGCCCAGGAGTAGGCTTCGACTTCGCCGAGAAGAATCACGTGGTCGCCGCCGTCGTACTGCTGCACGGTGCGGCAGATGAAGCGGGCGCTCGCGCCCTGGAGCAGCGGCAGGCCGCAGGGACCGTGCTCGCAGTCCACGCCGGCAAACTTGTCCGCCATGGGCGTGGAAAAACGGCGTGAAAGGTGGTGCTGACCGGCCTCCAGCACATTGACGGCAAAGTGCGTGGCGGAGATGAACTCCTCGAAGTTCGTGGCCTGCCGCGCGATGCTCCAGAGCACGAGCGGCGGGTCGAGAGAAACCGAAGCGAACGAATTGACGGTGATTCCGACCCTGCGGCCGTCGGGAGCGCACGTGGTGACCACGGTGACGCCGGTGGCAAATTGTCCCAGCGCGCGGCGAAAGTCCCTGCGGTCAAAGCGCTCCCCGGCTTCGCGGGCGGCCGACTGCAGAAATTTTTCCGCCTCGGCGGGATCGGCGAACCAGGGGAAGAGGGTGCGGGGATCGTCGAAGCCGTTGGCCACGGCGGCGGCCACCGCAGGTTTTTCCGCAGCACTTTCCAGGAGGCGGTAGACGTGCGCAGGCGCCTGGAGCAGCAGGTTGGTCCACGCCGTCACCCACTGGCCATAGCCCGACCAGTAGCGGTCAAAGGTCTGCTGCATCCACGCGGCATCGGCGGGCCCGTCGCCGCGCTCCAGAATGCTTTCCAGATAAATCTCGGCGCACCTGGCGGCGTCATTCGCTCCCTGCGAGGTGACGGGGTCGTGAAGCACGACGGCATCGGCCATGCCCAGCACGTTGGCTCCCGACGGCAAAACGCCGATGGGCCGGCGCACGGCGGGCACGACGCCGCCGGTGAGCAGGCCGTTGTCGTCCGTGAGCTCGATGTCGCGGCAACGCTCCGCCTCACCGGGGAAAAACGTTTCCAGAACCCACCGGCTTTTGGCGAGGTGCGCTTGCGGGCCGCGGACGTCCTGCCAGCAGTCCATGGGACCGCCGGGAACGCCCTCGAAGACCAAGACGTGGCATGGCCCGGTGACGGTGAGGGCGGGGAATGCGATGTACTCGCCCACGCCGGGAAGCAGGTTGTAACTCACGGCGGCAATCGGTTCCGCTGGGCGCAGGTTGCGCACGCAAGCCAGCGCCAGGGCGCGCTGCGGCTGCTGGAACCGTGAGCGCGCGGAATCGGGCGCGAACAACCGGCCGGGCGTTCCCTCGCCGCCGGCCACGATGACCAGGCTGTGGCTGCGCGCGCAGGCTTCGAGGTCTTCGACAGCGGGCTCCTGCGTGACCAACTCGCCGCCGTGTGCTTCGAACTCGGCCATCCAGCGCGGAATCTTGACGCGTGGATCGACGGCCTGGGCGAAGCCGTCGAGGCGCGCCGTCCAGCGCAGGGCATTGCCGCCGGCGGGACCGGGCAGGGCGAAGGCGACGCCCTCAATTTTGGGACAGTCGGATTCCCAGAAGTTGAGGGCAAGGTCGCGCTCGGTTTCGAGCGCCACGTCGAACATGCACAAGCTCGGCAGGAGCGGCCCGACGCGAATCTGGCCGGCCGAACGGCCGGAATGGAGCGTGACTTCGCGACCGGCCTGGAGCAGGCCCAGGGCCAACTGCAGTCCGGCTTGGCCGGCGCCGATGATGGCGATGCGCTGCATGAGAAAAACTCCGGATGCGTGCGCCGCTCCGGAAGGGCAAAGCTAACATGTCCGCCGCGGAAAATGCACG
>CAYRII010000164.1:0-6475 GCA_964424245.1 uncultured Terriglobales bacterium
TACGAGGCGGTCTCGCGCGTGAAGCGCATCGAAGACCTCTCCGCCGATCTGATGCTGGAGGTGATCGAGGAGCAGGCGGCGCAGGGCGTGGACTACATGACCATCCACGCGGGCGTGCTCATCCAGTATTTGCCGCTGGTTTCCAGCCGCATCACCGGCATCGTCAGCCGCGGCGGCGCCATCCTGGCCCAGTGGATGGCGCACCACCACAAACAGAATTTCCTCTACGAGCGCTTCGACGACATCACCAAAATCCTGGCGCGCTACGACGTTTCGTATTCCCTCGGCGACGGGCTGCGCCCCGGCTGCGTGGCCGATGCCTCGGACGAAGCGCAATTCGCCGAGCTCCGCACCCTGGGCGAACTGACGAAGAAGGCCTGGGAGCGCGATGTGCAGGTGATGATCGAAGGCCCCGGCCACGTGCCCATGGACAAGATCCAGGAGCAGGTGGACAAGGAAGTGGAGTGGTGCCACGAGGCGCCGTTCTACACCCTGGGGCCGCTGGTGACCGATATCGCCCCGGGCTACGACCACATCACGTCAGCCATCGGCGCAGCCATGATCGGCTGGCATGGGGCTTCCATGCTCTGCTACGTCACGCCCAAGGAGCACCTTGGCCTGCCCAATGAGAAGGACGTGAAGGACGGCATCATTGCCTACAAGATCGCCGCGCATGCCGCCGACGTGGCCCGCCACCGTCCGGGCGCGCGCGACCGCGACGACGCCCTGAGCTACGCGCGCTACACCTTTGACTGGAACAAGCAGTTCGAGCTTTCGCTCGACCCCGAGACGGCGCGCTCCATGCACGACGAAACCCTGGCCGACGACTACTACAAGACCGCTTCGTTCTGCTCCATGTGCGGCCCCAAATTCTGCTCCATGAACTATTCCGCCAAAGTGGACGAGTACAACAAGGCGGTGCATGGGCTGGAGAAGAAAGATTTTTCCGATCTGGTGGTGAAATTCACCGGCAAGGCATAGAACCGCTCCACGTCACAAGGCCGCGCGGCGAGCGCGGCCTTTGTTTTTGCTGTGCGTCAAGCAGAAGCTTCAGCGACGGACGGCGAGGACTCCGGCACAGCGCTGGAGCGCTGCGGCCAATTGCTTGAGCTGGTCGGCCGCGAGCGCAGCGTTGCCTGCGTCAATGGCCTCGTTGACGCCGGGTATGACCGCGGCTGCGTATCCCGTGTATTCGCCCGGAGCGTAGATGGCGTGCCGGTACCAGGGACGGTTGGGAAGTCCTTCAGGCAAAAGCAGCGCGCGCTCGGCGGAACGCAGCGCCTGGTTGATCCGGTTGGCGTCGAGTTTGTCCTCCCGCTGCATGGTTTTGACCTTCGCCCCGGCGGCAGTCAGGCGCTGTGCTGCCTGCGAGGCGGCGGAGAAGCTGGGCGCATCCTTTCCCCACATGGTCTCGGCCTTCTTGCGCGCGGACTGGATGTACGCTTCAATCTCGCGGCCGTAGGTTTCGTAGTCGAGCGGCAAATGATCAGCCTGGGCCAGGCGCAGCACCTGCAGGCCGTGGACACGGGCCATCTGCTGCAGGTAGCGGAACTCGGGGTCGGCAAATTGCTGGAACCACGCGAAATTGTCGAAGACGGAATGGTAAACGCCATAGGAGCCCGAAGAGCTGATATCGGTAGAAGGCACGCCCATGTGCTGCAAGAAGGGCGTGAAATCCGAGCCGCTGCCCAGGTCACCGACGGGCACATCGGTGGAGGCGGCGGCGGGCGGGCGCGCGCCTCCGCCGATGTCCGGCGATGACGTTTTGGCCGCTTCCATCTCTTTCTCCTTCTTCCAGACCGCGTACAGCGACCCGCCGCCGGGGCTGGGAACCGCCTTGGTGATGTCGCGCAGGAACTGTTTGAGCGCGGGGACAGCAGAAGCGCCGAACTTGGACCCCGCGACGGCGACATCCATATTGAGGTAGGCAACAGCACCGGCAAGCTCCTGCGCGTGCTGCTCCACCCACTCGGTGGACCCGATGAGCCCCTGCTCCTCAGCATCCCAACTGGCAAAGACGATGGAGCGGCGGGGGCGCCAGCCGGTTTTCAGCAGCGCACCCAGGCCGCGCACCGCTTCCAGTTGCGACGCGGTGCCGCTGTTCGGGTCCACGGCGCCATACACCCAGGCGTCACGATGGTTGCCCGAGACCACCCATTCGCCGGGCAGATCCTTCCCCGGAATTTTGCCGATTACGTTCCAAATCGTGCGGTAGGCGTAGTCCTGCTTCAGGTGCAGCTTCACGCGCACGGGTCCGGGGCCCACGTGGTAGGTGAAGGGCAGCGCGCCCTGCCACTCGCGCGGAGACTCCGGACCGCCCAGATGTTCCAGGATGGGGCGCGCGTCCCGGTACGAGAGTGGCGTAGTGGGCACACGCGGAAGGCTCTTGGCCCGCTCCGGTGGCGTGCGTTGGTCCTCGTTCAGCGTCGGAAGCGAAGCGATTCCGGGCGTGGTGGGGTCGCCCGGGTACTTGAAGGTGTACTTAATGGAGCCGCGTTGCACAGCACTTTCCGGACGCCAGGGACCCTTGGGGTACATGTCACCCTTGAAGTAGCCGTCGTCGATGGGATCGGAGTAGATGATGACGCCGGCGGCGCCGCGCTCCTGGGCCGTGTAGGCCTTTACGCCGCGGAAGTTGCCGCCGTAGCGCACCAGAACGATCCTGCCGCGCACATCAATCTTCATCTCTTCCAGTTTCTTGAAGTCCTCCGGACGGCCGTAGTTGGCGTAGACGGCTTCCGCCTCTACTTCTCCGGACGGCGAAAACCCGTTGTAGGCGGTGACCACGCGGGAGTCATCCTGGAATGGATCACCCTCGACGTGCTCGGGCGTGGGCGCAACCCAGCGCTCGCCGCCGGGCGCGGTGATTTCCACGCGCACCTCAGCGGGATAGTTCAGCCAGACTTTGTATTCGACGATCTCGGTTTCCAGGCCGGCCTCGCGATACACGCGGGCAACATATTCGGCGGTCTTTCTGTCTTCCGGCGAACCGGCGATGTGCGGCTCGGCGGTGAGGATGCGCAAGTGTTCACCGGCGCGCGCATTGTCCGGCACGGCCAGGAATTGCGCTTCCAGGGCATGCTCGGCGGCCGCGTCGCGGAAGCCGGGAATGGGCGCAGCGCCCGGAACAGGGTTTCCGGCGCCGGGTGCAAGCGTGAGCGTGAGAAACGCGAAGGCGGCTAAGACGGTCAAGGATTTCATGCCTGCTCCAAAAAGGGATTGGCGGCCGGCGGGAAGGCGCGGCTTTCCGCATCACCGTGCCGGAAAAAGATCATCCAGCTTACACTAGGAAAAGCGACGGGGCGGAAAAACCATCCCCACGTCGGGCTCGTCCCGAAACCAAAGCACTTGTCGCCGCATACACCGCATCCCGCCAGCGAAGCCGAGCCCACGGAAACCGCCGCGCCCGGCAACCACGCCACGGCGGTGATGGGGAGCCGCGCGCTCGAGGGCGTGGCCGTCGAAGAGACCGTCGCCCCCCAGCTTCCTCCCTCTACGCTGGCCACGCCGCGCATGCTGCGTGCCTTCGAACACCGCGACTTTCGCCTGTTCTGGGGCGGCAACTTTGTGTCCAACATCGGCACCTGGATGCAGAACGTGGCCCAGGGGTGGCTGGTGCTGGAGCTCTCCAATTCCGCTTTCTGGCTGGGCGTGGTGGGCTTTGCCGCCTCGGCTCCCATGCTGGTGTTCACCATCCTCGGCGGCGTCATTGCCGACCAGGTGGACCGCCGCCGCATGCTGCTGTGCACCCAGGCTTCCATGATGGTGATCGCTTTCCTGCTGGCAGGGATGACCTACTTCAAAGTGATCAACGTCCCTGAAATTACGCTGTTGGCCTTTGCCACGGGTGTGGCCATGTCGCTGAACGTGCCCAGCTACCAGGCGCTGGTGCCGCAACTGGTGCCGCGCCGAGACCTCACCAACGCCATCGCGCTCAACTCGGCACAGTTCAATTTGTCCCGCGTTATCGGCCCAACGCTGGGCGGTTTTGCCATGGCCTGGTTCGGCGTGGCGGGAAACTTCTTTCTGAACGGTGTGAGCTTCCTGGCCGTGCTGTTTGCCCTGCGCCGCATCGAGTATCCCCCACCCGCAACCGTGGAAGACAGTTCCGGCCTGATGCAAAAACTCTCCGACGGATTTCGCTACGTCATCGAGAACCGGGAGATGCTGAGCCTGGTGACGCTGGTGGGCCTGGCCAGTATCCTGGGCTTGCCCTACCTGATCTTCATGCCCATGTTCGCGCGCGACATCTTGCACGTGGGGGAGCGCGGGCTGGGGCTGCTGATGGCGTTCAGCGGGCTGGGCGCGTTCCTGGGCGCCACCACTATCGCCTATCTGGGGCGCATCCCACGCCGCGGAAGGTTCGTGGTAGGCGCGGGCGTGGTGTTTTTCCTGGCCGTGATCGGGTTCACCTTTTCGCGCTGGTTCCTGGTTTCTTCGGCGCTACAGTTCGTGGCCGGCTTTTCCATGATCCTGATGGTGGCCACGGTGAACGCGCTCCTGCAGCACCTTTCCTCGGAAGAAATGCGCGGCCGCGTGATGAGCATCTACGCCACGGCCTTTTTGGGTTTTGCACCGGTGGGTAGCCTGATTGCCGGATCGCTGGCCGGGATTGTGACTGCGCCTCGCGCCATCGCCGGCATGTGCGCGCTGGCCCTGGTGGCCAGCCTTGCCCTGTATGCGCTGCGCCCCGAGCTGCGCGAACTGGACTGAACAGGTTTGCGCACTCCGTGCCTAGTAGCGCAGGCGCAACACTGTGGGCGGGTTGGGGCCGTTGGGCTGGACGACGAACAGGTTGTCGAATTCGTTGGAGCGAATGCGAAACTCTTCCGGATACCCGAGGGCGTAAAGGATTTCCGGAACGGTGTTGGCATGGCCGACGATGAGCACAATACTGGTGGCGTTTTCCTTGCGAATTCGGGCCACCAGGGCATGGGCGTCATTCTGGTCGGCGACCGTAACCTTGAGCCGGAGCGCCAGGGAAAGCGGCCGCACCGTGCTCAGCGTGCGCACGGTCTTGGTGGAATAGATGGCAGTGATGCCGGCTTCCTTCAGCAAATGGGCCAGCGCCTCAGCGCGGGCGCGACCGGCCTCGGAGAGAGGAACGTGGGATTCATCGGAGTTGTAGAGCTTTTCGGCATGACGCACCAGGAAGATGGCGCGCTGCGCGTGGGCGAGCGGCGCCACCAGGAGCATAGCGAGCAAGCCGGGAAGCCATTTCTTGCCAAAGGACATTGAGGATCCCCCAAACGGCCGCAGTATTCTTCCGCCGTTAGCTTACTTCCGCTGCAGCACCCGTTTGACCGCCGCCACGATGTACGGCGTGGTCAGGCCGTACTTTTCCATCAACTGATCGGGCGTGCCGGATTCGGCGTAGGTGTTCTGAATGCCGACAAACTCCATGGGCACGGGAGTGGAAGCGGCGACGGCCCGCGCCACCTGCGAACCCAGCCCGCCGTCCAGCAGGTGCTCCTCGGCGGTGACCATGGCGCCGCACTCGCGGGCCGCCTGGGCAATCGTCTCCGAATCCAGCGGCTTGATGGTGTGCATGTCAATCACGCGCGCGGAAACGCCCTCGTCTTCGAGTTGCGCCTGCGCGTGCAGAGCGTATTGTATTTCAAAGCCGCAGGCCACGATGGCCACGTCGCGCCCGCTGCCGTGCACCCTGGCCTTGCCGATCTCAAAGGTGTCGCCGGGCGAGTAGAGGACGGGAGATTTGGCGCGTCCTGTGCGCATGTAGACCGGCCCCACGTGCTCGCCCATGCGATGCACCAGCGCGCGCGCGGAAACTTCGTCGGACGGCACCAGCACCACGAAACCCGCCAGGCCGCACATCAAGGCGAGATCCTCCACAGCCTGCTGGCTGGGGCCGTCTTCGCCGATGGAGATGCCTCCATGCGAGCCGCAGAACTTGGCGTTCAGGTGCGGATAGGCGATGCTCATGCGCAACTGGTCAAACGATTTGCTGGTGAGAAAAACGGCAAAGGAAGAAGCGAAGGGAATCTTTCCGGCGAGCGCCAGGCCTCCGGCGATGCCCACCATGTTGGCCTCGGCGATGCCGCACGTCCAGAAGCGGTCGGGGAACTGTTCAGCGAACTTGGCGCTATAGGTGGACTTGGCCAGGTCGGCGTCGAGCGCCACCACGTTGGGATTGCTCTTCCCCAGTTCCACCAGCGCCTGCCCGTAGGCCTCGCGCGTGGCGGCTCCCATTTTGAATTCGAACTTGCTGTTGGCGGTTTTCATGGCGGCGCTGGCTTCCACGTTTCCTCCGGGCTGTGGTTTCACTCCTGCTTCCGTCTGCTCCGTCTGCTCGATCTTCACACCGCGACCGCTTCCAGCTCCTTCACGGCCGCCGTGACCTCGTCAGGCTTGGGCGCGACGCCGTGCCACTTGACCTGGTTCTCCATGAAGGAAACGCCCTTGCCCTTGACGGTGTGGGCGACGATGGCGGTGGGCTTCCCGTTCTTCCCGGCGC
>CAYRII010000165.1:0-6460 GCA_964424245.1 uncultured Terriglobales bacterium
GTCACATCACCGTGGCCGCCTGGGACACCGTCCGCCAGCCCCAGCAGGTACGTCGCGCCGTGGGCTTTGCCGTGGCCACCGAGCGATCCTTCTATCCCCGCCTTACCGGACGCGAGAATCTGTTGTTTTTCGCCGCGCTCGAAGACGTGCCCCGCCGGCAGCGGCCCCAGCGCGTCGAGTGGGCGCTGGAAACCGCGGAGCTGACCGAAGTGGCTGACACCCTGGCCATCAAGTACTCGAGCGGGATGTTCCAGCGCCTGGGCATCGCCCGGGCGTTGTTGAAGAAGCCCGCCGTTCTTCTGCTCGACGAGCCCACACGCAGCCTGGATCCTGCTGCCGCCGCGCACTTCTGGCAACTGCTGGGTCGCATGACGGAGGCGGGCGCCACCGTCATCCTGGCCACCCACAATCTCGACGAGGCCCTGCGCGTGGGCAAGGCCGTGGCGGTGTTGCGGCACGGTCGCCTGGCCGCCCATCGCAGCATCGCGCCTGAGACCTCCGTCGAAGAGCTGCGCGCCTTTTATTTTCATGAGGTGGACTCCTCCCCCGAAGCCGGGGCTCTCCCCCTGCGAGGCGCGCCATGAACGCGCCCGCGCTGCTCGACAAGCTGTGGATGGTGAGCCGCCGCGACCTGTTGACCGCCCTGCGCTATCGCATGGGCTTCTGGTTGCAGGCTCTTGGTATGGCTGTCGAACTGGGCGCCTTTTTCTACCTGGCCCGCGCCATCGGCCCTGGATTTCGCCCCGACGGCGTGGAGTACTTCCCCTTCCTCGTGGTCGGCACAGCCCTTCACGGCTTCCTGGTGAGGGGCGTCCAGCAGAGCGTCAACACCGTGTACGAAGCCCAGATAACCGGCACCATGGAGGTGCTCATGAGCACCTCCACCCCCGCTCCCGTCATCATGCTCCTCAGCACCTTCTCCACCTTCGCCGGCCGCTCCCTGCATTTGCTGGTGTACACCATCGTCGGCCTGCTGATGTTCGGGGCCCTGCCCGAGAAGACCAACCTCGCGGCATGCTTCGTGATCTACCTGTTGTCGCTGGTTTTTGCCCTGGCCATGGGCCTGCTGGGAGCCGCCATCCAGGTGGTTGCCCAGAAAGGCGGAGGGGTGGTGTTGCTGCTCAGCGGATTAGGCTGGTTCCTCAGCGGAACCGTCTTCCCGGTCAGCGTTCTGCCGACGCCGCTACGCGCCCTGAGCGACGTCTTTCCCTTCACCCATTCCCTGAACGGCATGCGCCTGGCGCTGCTGCAGGGCGCCTCCTTTTCGCAACTGGCTGGCCCACTCTGGATCTTGACCGTCTTTTCCCTCGTCCTGCTGCCGGCCAGCCTCTATCTTTTTGCGCGCGCGCTTCGATACGCGCGCCGGCAAGGCACTCTCTCCTACTACTAGACCTTGCACTGCCGGGCATCGCTGGGATCGTAATGACGTGGCGGGCCGAGCCTGCTCCGATGTTAGAATCCCCACATGTCTACTGAAGCGCAACAAGTTAGGGCGGTTTCGCCCGAACGTCTGAAGGTGCGGATCGAGATGCGCGAAGCGCGCGTCGGGATTATCGGTCTGGGCTATGTAGGCCTTCCTCTGGCTCTGATCTTTAGCGAGCAGAAATTTCCGGTCACCGGTTTTGACATTGATTCCGCCAAGATAGAAACCCTGTCCAAAGGCGGCTCCTACATGTACCGCATTTCCCCGACGGAGATCGCAGCGGCACGTTCCCGCGGTTTTTCGGCGACCTCCGATTACTCTCGGGTGGCGGAGATGGACGCCGTTATCATCTGCGTTCCCACTCCCCTGACGGAATCACGCGAGCCTGACTTGCAGTTCATTACCTCTACCGGAGAGGCCATCGCCCCTCATCTTCGCCCTGGGCAGCTCATCGTGCTGGAAAGCACCACCTATCCCGGTACCACGGAGGAGGTCCTGATCCCCCTGCTGGAGAGCAAGAATCCCGCAGGCTTGAAGGTCGCACGCCTGGATTCCGCACAGGAACCGGTTTTCTACGCCGCCTACTCTCCCGAACGCGAAGACCCGGGCAACGACACCGTGGCTCGCCGCGAGATTCCCAAGGTGGTGGGCGGCATGGACCCCACCGCCGCCGCCCTGGCCGAGGCGCTCTATGGTGCCATCTTCAACCGCGTGGTCACGGTCTCCACGCCCGCGGCCGCGGAGATGACCAAGCTGCTGGAAAACATCTACCGCTGCGTCAATATCGCGCTGGTGAACGAGCTCAAACTGCTGAGCCTGCGCATGGGCATCGACATCTGGGAA
The DNA here is from genome assembly GCA_964424245.1 of uncultured Terriglobales bacterium. Classification (GTDB taxonomy): domain Bacteria; phylum Acidobacteriota; class Terriglobia; order Terriglobales; family Acidobacteriaceae; genus CAYRII01. The sequence continues at coordinate 2,267 of CAYRII010000165.1, forward strand.
GTGATTGCCGCGGCCTCCACCAAGCCTTTCGGCTTTCAGCCCTTCTTCCCGGGGCCGGGCCTGGGAGGCCACTGCATTCCGGTGGACCCCTTCTATCTCTCCTGGAAGGCGCGGCAGTGGGACTTCCAGACGCGCTTCATCGAGCTGGCGGGTGAAATCAACACCGCCATGCCTTATCACGTGGTCTCCGCCATTGCCAGCGCTCTCAATCGCCGGCGCAAGGCGCTGAATGGGGCCCAGGTGCTGGTGTTGGGCGTGGCCTACAAAAAGGACATTGACGACAATCGCGAGTCGCCCGGCCTGAAGGTGATGGAGCTCCTGCAGCAGGAAGGGGCCGAGGTCCATTACAACGACCCCTATTTCCCCACCCTGGAAAAAGGCAGGAAGTACGATTTTCACATGAAATCTGTGCCGCTCGAGAACCTCGGACGCTTCGACTGCGTGGTCATCATCACCGACCACTCCGACTACGACTACGCCCACATCGTGAACGAGTCCCAGCTGGTTGTGGACACCCGCAATGCTACCGGTGGAATCATGTCACCCAACATTGTGCGCTGCTAGAAGAGACGGTGCCGACAAAACAAGGCTCGCCGCAACGGTGGGCTTTGTATATAGAGGAAGCACTCAGGATTGCGGGACTCCGCCAGCTTGGACGAAGCGAAACGGAATGGTGCGGGCCGGCTATTGGGGAATGGTCCCGAAAGCACGAGCGGTGCGGCACTACATTCTGCAAACCAGAAGGCCTCCTTTGTGCAGGGAGGCCCGATGGTGCCCGAATTTGGCTTGGCTTACGGAGACGCTGGGCTGGCTTCATCATTGCTCAGGGCTATGCCCAATCCGATGGCCAGTCCGGCCGCCGCCAGAAGACCGAGTAAGAGGCCCGCGGCGATGCTATTTGTGACCCGGGGTGGCGAGTACGAGTTGCCGTTTTTGGACTGCGTTAGAACGCGTCCCGGCTCCACGACAAACATCACCTTCCCGTCACTCACAGAAAGGCTTTCTTCCAGCGCCGCAATTTCCAGAGTTCCGTTCTGGCTCTGGACGCCGAAGCGGACTCTCTCCCCGGAGGCGGCTGCTACGCTCCACTTGCCGACCTGCAAGGCGCCGGTGGACATCACCAGTGCGCTACCCGAGTGGACCAGAATGCCCTTTTCTTCCAGTACGAGCTGGGTTTTCGCACTCAAGATCAACGCCATACCTTTGGCGGTTATCGAGGCAGTTGAGTCTGCCCCAGTTTGCACCCGGTCGCCGGGAAACAGCGAGATTGACTGCGACACCGGGTTCCCATTTACGGAGACAATGCCCTTGCCACGCAGCATGGCGGCGTTGGTATCCGCCATCACTGTGGCAGCCGGGAAGACGAACAACAGCATCCAACATGAGGCCCGAAACAGCGAGCGATTGAGCATGACGGCCCCCTCGACCTAAATTGTCAGCGCCAATAATACACCTAGTTCCAGATGTCAAGCCCTTTTTCTGGAAAAAATGTTGCCCAGGGGGCCCCGGGGCTGCCTTCGGGGAAGGCCATCCCATATGCGGAAATCAAAAGAGCACGCTGGAGGCGTGCCCTTTGCCATGTCGACCTTAGGCCGAGCGGCCAGAATCAGCTAGAACGTGGACGGGCTGGTATCCTGCTTGTCCCTGGTGGTGGCAATTGCAACGGCCGCCGAGGCTGCTGCGATGGCGGCTATCAGGGCAATCAGGGCGCCGGCAGCGATACTGTTCTTGGCCACGGGGACGTCCTCCATGCCTGTGCTGGCCGCGGCGAGCTGTTCGCCCTTTTCCAGCAGGATCGTCTGCTTGCCGTCGCTGACGGAGACTTTTCCTTCCAGCGCAACAACTTCCACTTTGCCTTGGTTCAACGTCACCTGGAAGCTGGTGTTCACGTCGATCGCCGGGGCAATCGTCAGCTTGCCGGCCTTGGCTTTCATGCCGTTTGAAGTTGTTACCGCGGCGCGTCCCGCGGTCAGCTCCACCGCCTGGCTGCTGAACTTCGCTTCCGAGTTGGCCAGAAGCAGGGCGGTGGATCCTTTGGTTGAAATCGATGCGAAGGACTCATCCGCGGTACGGACGGCATCGCCGGCAAACACGGCCGTGGACTTGGCTGCGGCCTTTCCGTTGACGGTGACTTTGCCCTTGGACTGCAACATGACCGAGTTCACATCGGCCATCAACATGGATGCGGGAAAAACCAGAATCATGAGCCAGGTAGTAGCGCGATACAAATTGTTCCGCATGTCGTCCCCCTTCAAAAGAATCGTAAAATCGTAGTGCAGAAAGGTCCTTCCGTCAACTACATCCCCACTTGTTACGGGGTGGCTTTCGCGGCGGCAATATTAGCCCTTCCCATTGCGGCACGAAATCGCGCCGCTGTGGCCTTACAACGCGCTCATGTTGCCCAGGAATTCGGCGTTAGAGCGCGTCTTGCCCATCTTGTCGATCAGGAGCTCCATGGCCTCCACCGGAGAAAGCGGCGTCAGCACTTTGCGCAGCACCCAGGTGCGCGCCAGATCGTCTTTGGGAATCAGCAGCTCTTCCTTTCGCGTGCCCGAGCGCTGGATGTCGATGGCGGGAAAAACGCGCTTGTCCACCAGCTTGCGCTCCAGGATGATCTCCATGTTGCCCGTGCCCTTGAACTCTTCGAAGATCACATCGTCCATGCGCGAGCCGGTGTCGACCAGCGCGGTGGCGATGATGGTGAGCGACCCGCCTTCTTCGATGTTGCGCGCCGCGCCAAAGAAGCGCTTGGGACGCTGCAGGGCGTTGGAGTCCACGCCGCCGGAGAGCACTTTGCCTGAAGGCGGGACGATGGTGTTGTAGGCGCGCGCCAGGCGGGTGATCGAATCCAGCAAGATCACTACGTCGCGACGGTGTTCCACCAGCCGCTTGGCCTTCTCAATCACCATTTCGGCCACCTGCACGTGCCGCGCCGCGGGCTCGTCGAAGGTGGAACTGATGACTTCGCCCTTCACCGAGCGCTGCATGTCGGTGACTTCCTCGGGGCGCTCGTCGATCAGGAGCACGATCAGCACCACCTCGGGGTGGTTGGTGGTGATGGAGTTGGCGATGTTCTGCAGCAGCATGGTTTTGCCGGTGCGCGGCGGAGAAACAATCAGCCCGCGCTGCCCCTTGCCTACGGGGGTAAGAAGGTCCATCACACGGGCGCTGATGTTGTCTTTGGCCGTCTCCAGCTTGATGCGCTCCTGGGGATAGAGCGGCGTGAGGTTGTCGAACAGAACCTTGTTGCGGGCTTCGTCCGGCGATTCGAAGTTCACCGCCTCAATCTTGACCAGCGCGAAATATTTCTCTCCTTCGTGCGGCGGTCGCACCTGGCCGCTGACCGTATCGCCCGTCTTCAGGTCGAATTTGCGAATCTGCGAGGGCGAGACGTAGATGTCGTCCGGGCCGGGCAGGTAGTTGTAATCCGGCGAGCGCAGGAAGCCGTAGCCGTCGGGCAGGATCTCCAGCACGCCCTCGGCGAAGATGTGTCCTTCTTTTTCGCTCTGCGCTTGCAGGATCTTGAAGATCAGGTCCTGCTTGCGCAGACCGCTGGCGCCGGGTAGGTCCAGGGTGCGGGCAATGCGGGTGAGTTCGGTGATGTTCTTTTCTTTCAGTTCTGCGATGGTCATGTTCACCTACGGGGAATCTGGTTCAGGAAGGCTGGAGTTGGAAACGGAGAAGGTGGACGCCGCGCGGGCGCGCGGCGTCCGCCGCTCAGGCGGCGCGCCGTCGCGCTTCCGCCGCGGTTTGGTTGTGTCCCACAATGCCTTCCGCGGCCTCCGACTTGGCGAAGCGCTCAAATACTTCGTTCATCGTGTCCTGCACGCGGGTATTGGGACGATGGAACTTGCGGGTGGCCTTGGACGCGACCTGGCATAGAACGTACCGGTTCTGCACCGTCCGCAGGGCATCATAAATCAGATCGGAGCGCATGATTGGTTTCCTCTCTTCAGAGTTTCCCTTGAAGCTTCCTGAATGTCTGCAAATTCGGGAGCCGCTGCCTGACCCCCGGTTCCCAAATGCGGTTTGGACTTCCGGCCGGGACTTTCAGCCTTCCTCTTATAATGATGCGCAACCCCGTCCCAGAGTTGCAGCCATTTGAAGAGGATGCGTTCCCTACATCGTCCAACCTGCTACCAGAAACACGACTAACCCAAGTCCGAGCTGGGTTCAAACTGGGGAGCTATTAAG
>CAYRII010000166.1:0-6402 GCA_964424245.1 uncultured Terriglobales bacterium
AAGTCGTCTCGTCGTCCGAGACCAGCAGCACCGATACCGGGCATGGTAGTTCGCCGCGAACGGCAAGCAGCCCTTCGATGGCCTGCATCATCAGCATGATGCCGGCCTTCATGTCGAACACGCCCGGGCCCCAAAGACGCCCGTCTTTCACCTGGAGCGGCATCTCGGCCAGCGTGCCCACGTCCCACACCGTGTCGTAGTGACCCAGAAGCAGAATGGGTTTCGCAGAATTGCCTCCCGCAAACTGCGCTTCAATGTGGTCGCCAAACTCCTGTTGGCGGTGGAGCGCCACCCTGCCTCCCAGGCGCTCCAGCTTTCCCGCGATGTGCGCGCCCAGGCGGTCCACGGCCGCCTTGTTGTAGCTCGGAGACTCACGCGCGGCCAGCTCCTGCAGCGTGGCCAGCATGGACTCCTGCCGCTGCTGGAAGTATTCGAGCAGTTCGCTGCCGCGGGCGTTGCTGGGCGTCGTCTTGCGCTTCGTTTTCGCGATTCGTCCCATGGCCGGGTGAGCTTTCAGCGCGTGAGTCATTCCACTATAATCGTTCGACCGTTGTCCACTTGCGCGGGCCGCGTGATTTCCGGGCTTGGCGCGCACCGAGGAAACAACCATGACCGATCCAGCGAACACTTCGGTAGCGGAATCGCCGGCCGAGGCGCCCACCGTGCTGGATATCAACGACATCCAGCGCATCCTGCCCCACCGCTACCCTTTTCTGCTGATCGACCGCGTCATTGAAATCGTCCGCAAGCAGCGCATCGTGGCCCTGAAGAACGTCTCTGCCAACGAGCCTTACTTCGCCGGGCACTTCCCTGGATTTCCCATCATGCCCGGCGTGCTTATCGTGGAAGCCATCGCCCAGGCGGGCGGCGCCCTCCTGCTCACCGAGGTCGAGGAGCGCGATGGCAAGCTCATGTTTTTCACCGGGATTGAACGCGCCCGCTTCCGCAAGCCGGTTTTGCCCGGCGACCAGTTGCGCATTGAGGTCGAGGTCCTGTCCTGGCGCATGACCGCCGTGCGCATGCAGGGCAAGGCCTTCGTGGGCGACAAGCTGGCCTGCGAGGCCCTTGTCACCTGCCAGCTCGTCAGCCGTCCGTCATCGCAGAAAGGCGCCGCCGGGCCGGACGCGCCTTAGGTTGCGGGAATCTCGACCTTGAAGCTGCAAACGCCAGAGACCAACGTTCACCCCACGGCCATCGTGGATCCGGGAGCCCGCATCCCGGCTTCCTGCCGCATCGGCCCTTACTGCGTCATCGGTCCCCACGTGGAAATGGGCGAGCACTGCGAGCTTGTCTCCCATGTCGCCCTGCAGGGACCCACGCGCCTGGGCAGCCACAATCGCATCTTCCCTTTCGCCTCCGTCGGCCTCGACCCGCAGGACCTCAAGTTCATTCCCGGCGAGCGCACCCGCCTCGAGATCGGCGATCACAACACCATCCGCGAGTGCGCCACTATTCACCGGGGAACGCCCGGTGGCGGCGGCGTCACCCGCATCGGCAGTCACGTTCTCGTCATGGCCTACGCGCACGTTGCCCACGACTGCGTCATCGGCGATCACACCATGCTGGCCAACGCCGCCACCCTCGCCGGGCACGTCACCGTGGAAGACTGGGCCGTTGTGGGCGCGCTTTGTCCCGTGCACCAGTACGTGCGCATCGGCACCCACGCCTACGTGGGCGGCGGCACCACCATCACCCGGGACGTGCTGCCCTTCTCGCGCACCGCCGCCGCGCGCGATACCCACGCCTACGGCCTGAACTCCGTGGGCCTAGAGCGCCGCGGCTTCACGCGTGAGCGCATCCGCACCATCCACCACGCCTTCAAGGTACTGCTCGCGTCGCGGCTCAACACCTCGCAAGCCCTGGAACAGCTCAAGTCCGAAGGCGACCTGGGCGAGGATGTCGCCCTGCTCGTTCGCTTCATCGAGACCTCCGAGCGCGGCGTCATCAAGTAGCCGCCCGCGGCGGAGCGCTTCGTTCGCCCATCAGTTACACTCTCCCCTATGACCGCCCCGGAGCGCATCGGCCTCATTGCCGGCAACGGCCGCTTTCCGCTCCTGGTGCTGGATGCGGCGCGCGCCCGCGGCGCCGAGGTGGTCGTCGCTGCCATCAAGGAAGAAACCTTTCCGGAGATTGAGTCCCGCGGCGCATCCGCCGTGCACTGGATGTCTCTGGGCGAGCTTGGCCTGTTGATCGAAACCTTCAAGCGCGAGGGCGTCACCCGCGCCGTCATGGCTGGGCAGGTCAGGCACAAGCAGATTTTCTCCAGCATTCGTCCCGACTGGAAGCTGGCCAAGCTCCTGATGTCGCTGCGCTCGCGCAATACTGATGCCCTCATCGGCGCGGTGGCCAGCGTGCTCGCCGAGGAGGGCATTACGCTGGTGAATTCCACCGAGTTTCTGGAGCCGCTGCTCGCCCGCCCCGGCATCCTCACCCGGCGCAAGCCCACGGACGAGGAAGCCGCCGACATCGCCTATGGCCGCGCCGTGGCGCGCCACCTGGCCCAGTACGACATCGGCCAGACGGTGGTCATTGCCGGCGCCGCCTGCGTCGCCGTCGAAGCCATGGAGGGCACGGACGCCGCCATCCTGCGCGCCGGCGAAATCATGCGCGGCCTCGAAGGAACCGCCTCCACGCTCAGCCGCGCCCTCACCGTGGTCAAGGTGGCCAAGCCCAACCAGGACATGCGCTTTGACGTTCCCGTTGTCGGCCTCTCCACCATCGCCACCATGCGCGCCGCCGGCGCCACTTGCCTGGCGCTCGATGCCGGCAAAACTTTGCTTCTCGACGGCGACTCCATCATCCACGCGGCCGACGAGGCCGCCATCGCCATCGTTGCCGGTTCAGCGGCATAATTCCGCATCCCTGGCCCGCTGCGCGCCATCCAAAAGCACGTACCGCTGCTGAGGAGAAAGCCTGTGAGTGAAACCGCGCGCATTGCCGACCAGCTTCGCCGCGCCTGGGAGGGCGAAGCCTGGCACGGTCCCGATTTGAAGACGCTGCTCGATGATGTGGACGCGCGTCGCGCCGCCGCCCGGCCCTTGCCCGGCGCCCACAGCATCTGGGAGCTTGTCCTGCACATCGCCGCCTGGACCGATGTCGCCCGCCGCCGTGCCCTGGGGGATAACGTCGACCTCGCGCCCGAAGAAAACTTTCCCGAGGTCACGGACGCCGGCGAGCAGGCGTGGACTGCGGCCAGGGACCGACTCGAGCGCGCCCACCGCCAGTTGCTGGAGACGGTAGTCGCGCTTCCCGAGTCCCGCCTCGAAGAGGAAGTGCCCGGCCGCGGACACAGCGTCTACGTGCTGCTGCACGGCGCCGTGCAGCACTGCCTCTACCACGGCGGCCAGATTGCGCTGTTGAAAAAAGGTGGGGCGGGTTAGTTCACGGCCGTTGTGGCACGAGCTTTTTGCTGCAGCAACCGCGTCATGGCAATCAAATCCGAGACGCCAAACGGCGTCGTGATGCACAGCACGCCGGTGTCGTCCACGAACTGCCGCCGCTCCGGATCGCTCATGTCGGAAACCGCCAGCATCACCTTCTTCTCCGACCCGGGATTCTTCTGCTGCATCCAGCGGTAGATTTCCATTCCCGTCCAGCCGCCGGAGATGGTTTCGTTCAGGATCACGGCGTCGTACTGGCCCTTGCCCAGGCGCACCAGGGCGTCCTCGCCGCGCGAGAGCGCCAGCACCTCGGCTCCTGCTCCCGCCAGCACCTTGCGCGTGAAGTCCAGCACCTCTTCCTCGGGATGCACCACCAGCACGCGCCCGCCGAGAATGGACTCGCCGCGCGGCGCGGCTGCCTCCGCCCGCTGCGCCAGTGGGCTCGCTGGCAGCTCGAAGCGCACGCGGCTCACCGGCAGCGGCCCGCTCGCCGGGCGCCGGCGGCGTGTGCGATAGGCCAGCATTCCTCCCGCGGTAAGAATCAGCAGCGTGGCGGCGTGCATCAGGATGGGCGTGGGATGCGCAGCCCCGCGCACCGGAAGCGCTCCCCTTTGCGCGGCCTCCCGCACCGGCTGCTCTGGCGTCGGCGGCGTCATCCGGCGCTTCTCCCGGCGCGCCGGCGCAGGCGCCGTCTCTTTCTCGCCTACAGGACCGGCTGCCCCCGGCGCGGCCGGAACCTCACCTTCCTGCGCTGGCTTCTCTGCCGGCGGGGCCTCGGCGGCCGGCTTCTGGCCCAGCGCCTTCAGCGCCTCGCGCACTTCCGGATCATCCGGATGCTGCCGCTGCGCCTGCTGGAACAGCGCGCGCGCCTCCTCCTGTTGTCCCATCCACAGCAGGAGAAATCCCTTGCCCACCAGTGCGTCGTAGAGCGCTGGCCGCCGCTCCAGCACCCGGTTGTAGGTCTCCAGCGCCATCTGGTTTTGTCCCTGCCACGACGCCACCTTGGCCACACCTACCAGCGCCGCCGCGTTCTGCGGCTCCGTTTCCAGCACGCGCCGGTATTCGCGCCCCGCCTCGCTGAAGCGCCGCAAGATGGCCAGTGTGCGCGCATACTCCAGCCGCACCACCGTGTTGTGCGCATCATGTGTGAGGTAGGTTTCCAGCGGCCCCAGCGCCGCCGCGAAGCGTCCTGCGGCGTGCATGGCCCGCACCTCGGTGAGTGTCTGCTCGGCGGAGAGAGTTTCCTGGCCGGTTTCTTGAGTTGGGGCGCACACAGGCAGAACCAGCGCCGCCATCAACGCCAGCGCGGGGGCCCGCCAACGTGATCTCCCGAGGAATGCCAACATCCAGATCCTAGGATGCCATGGTAGCTCCCTGGCGCGCCCCGCGGACGCCGCCGAACCACGAAAGGCAACGGCAAGTTTTCGAAGGATTCACCACTGAGGCAGGGCACGCGGAGCAACATGCTATCCCCAGGCCGGTCTCACTTTTCCGCTGCCCGGGCCGAAAAGCCCGGGCGCCGGTCGTGATATAAGACACCCGGACGGACGCGCCCCCAGCCGCGCAGACAGATTGATGCCCGCAGAAGCCAAAACCCGTGTTGTCGTCGTGGGCGTGGGAGCCTTCGGGCGCAACCACGCTCGCGTCTACCGCGAACTCGAGCAGCAGGATGGCAACGTGGCCCTGGTGGGCGTCGTGGATCCCGACGCCGCCCGTGCCGAGGCTGTGGCCGCCGAGTTCGGCGCGCGCGCCTTCGCCTCTCTCGATGAGCTTAAGGGCCAGGTGGACGCCGCCTCCGTTGCCGTGCCCACCGTCCAGCACCTCGCCGTCACCCGCGCGTTGCTGGAAGCGGGCATCGACGTGCTCGTGGAAAAACCCGTTACCGCCACGCTGGCCGAAGCCGAAGAACTCATCCGACTTGCCCAGCGCACCGGCCGCGTGGTCCAGGTCGGCCACCTGGAGCGCTTCAACCCTGCGGTGCGCGCTACCGCCCCGCTCGTCACCCAGCCCATGTTTTTTGAGGTTCATCGCCTCAGCGTCTTCACGCCGCGCGCGCTCGATGTGGACGTGGTTCTCGACCTCATGATCCACGACCTCGACATCGTGCTTTCTTTCGTCAAGTCGCCGGTCAAGGAGATCCGCGCCGTGGGCCTGCCCATCCTCTCCCCGCGCGTGGACATCGCCAACGTGCGCATGGAGTTTGATTCCGGCTGTGTCGCCAACTTCACCGCCAGCCGCGTGAGCACGGAAAAAGTGCGCAAGCTGCGCTTCTTCCAGCCGCATCAGTATCTCTCGCTGGACTACACGCGCCAGGACGTGATTGCCTTTTCCGTGGATGCCGCCGCAGCCGAGGCCGCTTTGGCGGGAAATTCGCCCGGCGGCGCTCACCCTTCCGGCCCCGGAATCAAGGTGGAGAAGCCCGACATCGTGCACGAAGAGCCCCTGCACGCCGAGCTGCGCGCCTTTCTCAAGGCCGTGCGCGAGCGCGCGAAACCCGTGGTTTCTCTCGAGGACGGCCGCCGCGCGCTGGCCGTCGCCCTCGACATCCTCACCGCCATTCGCGAGCACGGGCGCCGCATCAATCTCGACTCCATGGGCAAGCCCGCGCGCTCCACCTGAGCCCGCCTGCGGGCGTTCTGCCTGGGTTGCTGCCCTGTCTTCCTCCCGCTGTCCCCGGGCCCGATTGGGGCGCTGAAAGTGAGACAATGGGAGCGGGCGACCCGTCGGCGCCACCCGGCATCTGAGCACTCTGGCGCCTTTCCAGACCACGTGTGGATGACGCCGCTGTTTCCCGGGAAGCCTCGAAACGCAAATGATCGAATCCCCAATTCGGCCCGCAGTGCGCGACGACTCTTCCGCCAAGGGGCACGCTCCCGGCGAAGGGCGCATCGTGGTGCGCCCCGGTGTTTCCTACGAGTTGCACGAGGTGCCGGCCCTACTGCTGGAGTTTGAGGATGAGCGCACCCGCGCCCGGCGGCGCGAGGGCATGCTAGTCTCCATCATCGTGCATCTGGTGGCTATT
>CAYRII010000167.1:0-6366 GCA_964424245.1 uncultured Terriglobales bacterium
GCTCGTCGCCACGAGGTAGCGTCCGTTCACGGTGTCGCGGACGAAGGCCAGACGCGCCAGCCGCCCGTCGGTCAGCTGGAGGCGCGGGATGTCGATGTAGTCCTTCCTCTCGGTCTGGACCCCCGCCGCCACCTCCACGCGATAATCCAGCCGCCCGCGTGAGATTTCCTGCGTCGCCTCGGCCAGCGCTGCCACCGGCCGCGTCACCAGCCGCGACAGAAACAGCGCAAACCACGTGGCCGCGAACAGCACCAGCACCGTCAGCAGCCACAGCATGCCCATGTAGGTGCGCCGCACCAGCTTGCGCTCGTTGCTCAGTTGCTGGTACTTTCCGCGGCTCTCTTCGATGCTGCGCAGCGTGGCGGAAAAATTTTCCGGCAGCGGAATGGCCACCAGGATGCGACCATTCGACCCCACGCGCGCCCAGCCCAGCATGTACTCCTTGCCTCTGAACTCGAAGGGCTGCGCGGCGCCTTTTTCCAGGCGGGTGGGCAGCCGCGGACGCAGCACCGCCCACGCCTCGGGAGCGTGGAAGCTGGCTGCCGCGTGCTCGTCCACCAGCGCCAGCGCAAAGCCGCCCTCCAGCGTCCGCTCGTGCCGCCGGAACTCTTCCAGCACTCCGGCGAAATTCCCCGTCTCGAAAGAGCGCTGCGTTTCCGCCAAGGCGGCAATGGCCGCCGCTTCCGCGCGCGCGTTGTCCCGCGCGTAGCTGGTCAGGATTGCAGCCACCTGCCCCGCGTCCTCGCGCATCTCCTCCACCGGCTGCGAGAACCACTTGTCGATGGAGCGATTCATCAGCCCGTAGGCGAACAGGAAGAGGAAAATCACCGGCGCGAAAGAGAGCATCAGCGCGCCCACCACCATCTTGGTGCGGAACTTCGAGCCCAGCACCCCGCCCCGCCGCTCCGCAAACAGCTTCAGCAGGTTGCGCAGCAGCACGAACGTCAGCGCCACCAGCAGCAGGAAAATCAGCGCCGAGACGGCGGTGAAGATCAGCGTCTGTTCCGAGGTGCTGGGGCGGAGAAAGGTCAGGTTGAATGCGGTTTGCGAAAAAACCACGGCGAACAGCGCGAAGCTGCTTGCCGCCAAAGCAATCAGCGCGGCCTTGCCATGGCGGCCCGACTTGCGGTTTGTCGCCTCTGGTTCCACCATGACGCGCGCGTCACTCCGCCGTTGTTGGATCAATCATCCGCGACACTTGGGAGACGCGATCGGCGGGAAAGCCGCCCTGCCGCGCATGCTCGCGCACCATTTCCTCGTTGGGAGCGATGTAGATGCAATAAATCTTGTCGGCGGTGACGAAGCTCTGCATCCACTGGATCTCGGGACCGAGCCATTTCAATACCGAGCACGACTTCTGCGACAGGGCTTTGATTTCTTCCGCGGACATCTTCCCTGCCCCCGGGACTTCCCGTTCCACAACGAATTTCGGCATGCGCCTGCTCCTTGAGGTTTCCCTTCACGTTTCGCTCATTGTATACATCTCTTCCCCAGAAAGCGTTCCAGCGGGCATCCCGTGCACCGCGCCTCGGACTTGCGACAGTGGCGCTTGCCCGCCTCGACCAGCAGCGCGTGGTACTCGTTGAACACGCGCGCCTTGGGACCGGCAGTTCTCACCTCGAACTTCGGACTTCGCAAAGACCCTTGTGTCCCCGGCCGCCTCCGGCCCGAGTGCCGCACTTTGCCCGCCATCGCTTCCGGTTCGCCCTCGAAGGCTCGTTCACACAGCTCCCGGATTTCTTCGTAGCCGGCCTTTGTGCCGATAATTTCGTGACGCTCCAGAACCCTCCGCGTGTAGGCATCCACCACGAAGGAAGCATGCCCGCCCGCGTAGAGCAGGATGGAATCCGCCGTCTCCGGCCCGATGCCGTTCAGCTCCAGCAACTCCTGCCGCAGTTTCGCCGTCGGCTGTGCCAGTAAGCGCGCCAGACTGCCGCCGTGGGCGCGGTCTAGGTGCCGCACAAAGTTTTTCAGCCGCGCCGCTTTTTGCCGGAAGTATCCCGCCGGGCGTAGCAATCGTTCCAGGCGCGCCTTGGGTGTCCTGCGGATGCCGGCCACCGAGAGCGCGCCCGCCGCGCGCAGCGCCTGCAGCGCGCGCTCCACGTTGTTCCATGAGGTATTCTGCGTCAGGAAGGCGCCCGCCACCACTTCGAATCGGGTGCGCGCCGGCCACCAGTCCTGCGGCCCCCACGCCCGGTAGAGCGCGCCGTAAAAGGCGCGGATAGCCTGCTCCCGTCCCTGCACCACGGCATTGTACCGGGAAGGCGGGCTCAACTCCGCGTCTCTCAGGCCTTTAGCATCAGCTTGTCCTTCGCGAGGACATGTCCGTTTGGAGTCCGTGTTAACCAGGATGTGAACAGTTCTCGATTGACATTTTCTGTCACTCCGCATACGATTCGCCCAAATCGTTTTAGAGCGGAGTTTTGGCCCTTGAGCGGCGGTAAAATCCTCGTTGGTGAGGGCGCCGTCCGCATTCCAAATCGCGGTCGCAGAGGGAGATTGGGCGTATGTCGCAGCGGCTAGGCGACCTTCTCGTAAAGGAGAAGGTCATCACAACGGAACAGCTGGACCAGGCGCTCAAGACCCAGAAGGAAACCAACGCCCGTCTCGGCTCGGTGCTGGTCAAGCTCGGTTTTCTGTCCGACGACGATGTCACCAACTTTCTTTCCCGCCAGTACGGCGTGCCCGCCATCAACCTCTCCTACTTCGAGATCGACTCTACGGTCGTCAAGCTGATTCCGCAGGAGACCGCCAAGCGCTATCAGATCCTGCCCCTCAGCCGCGTCGGCGCCTCGCTCACCATCGCCATGGTGGATCCCACCAACGTCTTTGCGATGGACGATATCAAGTTCATGACCGGCTTCAACATCGAGCCCGTGGTGGCCTCCGAGAGCGCCATCCTGGGCGCCATCGAGAAAGCCTACGGCTCCAGCACCGAGGACGACCTGGAAAAGGTCATGCAATCGGTGTCAGACATGGACGCCGACGTCGAACTGCAAACCGAAGAAGAGCAAATGAGCCTCGGCGAGCTGGAGAAATCCGCCGACGAAGCTCCCATCGTCAAGCTCGTCAACCTCATCCTCACAGACGCCGTCAAACGCGGCGCCAGCGACATCCACATCGAGCCCTACGAAAAGGAATACCGCGTCCGTTTCCGCATTGACGGCATGCTGCAGGCCATCATGTCGCCCCCCATCAAGCTCAAGGACGCCATCACCAGCCGCATCAAGATCATGGCCAAGCTGGATATCAGCGAAAAGCGCCTGCCCCAGGACGGCCGTATCATGCTCAAGATGCAGATTAGCGGCAAGAAGAAGCAGCTCGACTACCGCGTCAGTTGCCTGCCCACCCTGTGGGGAGAAAAGATCGTGATGCGCCTGCTGGACAAGGAAAACCTGCGCCTCGATATGACCAAGCTGGGCTTCGAGCCCGAGTCCCTGGTCAAGTTCGAGCGCGCCATCCTGAAGCCCTTCGGCATGGTGCTGGTCACCGGCCCCACCGGTTCGGGCAAGACCAACACCCTCTACTCCTCCGTCGCGCGCTTGAATACTCCGGACACCAACATCATGACCGCCGAGGACCCGGTCGAGTTCCAGCTCCCCGGCGTCAATCAGGTGCAGATGAAGGAGTCCATCGGTCTGAACTTTGCCGCCGCCCTGCGCTCCTTCCTGCGCCAGGACCCCAACATCATCCTGGTGGGCGAAATCCGCGACTTTGAGACCGGGGAAATCGCCATCAAGGCCGCGCTCACCGGCCACCTGGTGCTCTCCACGCTGCACACCAACGGCGCCCCGGAAACCATCAGCCGCCTCATGAACATGGGCATCGAGCCCTTTCTGGTAGCCACCTCCGTGCATCTCATCTGCGCGCAGCGCCTGGTGCGCCGCATCTGCAAGGAGTGCATCGAAGAAGTCAACATGCCGCCGCAGGCCAAGGTTGAAGCCGGCTTCACGCCCGAAGAATCGAAAACTGCCAAGGTTTTCAAAGGCAAGGGTTGCGGCGTCTGCAACAACAGCGGCTACAAGGGCCGCGCCGGCCTCTACGAGATCATGGAAGTGGACGATGAGCTCCGCGAGCTCATCCTCGTGGGCGCTTCCGCCCTGGAATTGAAAAAGAAAGCCATCGAGCGCGGCATGATTACGCTGCGCCGCAGCGGCCTCATCAAGGTTATGGACGGCGTGACCACGCTCGAGGAAGTCGCCCGCGAAACCGTCCACTGAGACGGATCGGTGAAGGAGAAAGGGAATCATGGCTACTGCAAGCTTGAGTGAACTGCTGAAGAAGATGCTGGAGATGAGCGGCAGCGATCTGCACATCACCACCAACTCGCCGCCCCAGGTCCGTGTCCACGGCCACCTGCAGCCGCTGGACATGCCGCCTCTGAACCCGTCGGAGACCAAGCATCTGGCCTACAGCGTCATGACCGACGCCCAGAAGCACCGCTTCGAAGAAAGCCTGGAGCTGGACTTTTCCTTCGGCCTCAAGGGCCTGGCGCGCTTCCGCGCCAACTGCTTCAACCAGCGCGGCGCCACCGCCGCCGTCTTCCGCGTCATCCCCTTCGAGATCAAGTCCTTCCAGCAGCTCAACCTGCCGCCCGTGGTCGCCAAGCTCTGCGACCGGCCGCGCGGCCTGGTGCTGGTCACCGGCCCCACCGGCTCGGGCAAATCCACCACCCTTGCCGCTATGCTCGACAAGATCAATGCCGAGCGCCACGACCACATGATCACCATCGAGGATCCCATTGAGTTCGTCCACCAGCACAAGAACTGCCTGGTAAACCAGCGCGAGGTGCATAGCGACACCAAGTCCTTCACCAACGCCCTGCGCGCCTCGCTGCGCGAGGACCCTGACGTCGTGCTCATCGGCGAGATGCGCGACCTGGAGACCATCGAGGCCGCCCTGCGCATCGCCGAAACCGGCCACTTGACCTTCGGCACCTTGCACACCAACTCGGCGTCTTCCACCATCAACCGTGTGATCGACGTCTTTCCCTCGCACCAGCAGTCGCAAATCCGCGCCCAGCTTTCGCTCGTGCTCGAAGGTATCCTCTGTCAGGCGCTGTTGCCCAAGGTCGGCGGACAGGGGCGCGCCATGGCCATGGAGATCCTCATTCCCAACGCCGCCGTGCGCAACCTCGTCCGCGAGGACAAGATTCACCAGATCTATTCCGCCATGCAGTCCGGCCAGGACAAGTTCGGCATGCAGACCTTCAATCAATCCCTGGCCTCGTTGTATTTCCAGAAGCAGATTACGATCGAAACCGCCATACAGCGCTCGTCCATGCCCGACGAGCTGCAGGAGATGATTAATCGCGGCGCCGCCGCCACCCGGGGGGCGACTCCCGTCAAGCGTTAGGCGCGGTGGTGGGCCGTAGGTTGAGTTGAGGGAGGTCGTACATGCCAGTCTTTACGTTTTCGGGAGTAGGCGCCGCAGGCGAAAAGGTCACCGGCGAACGCGTTGCGGAAAACAAGCAGGTTCTGGCCCAGCAGTTGCGCCGCGAGCGCATCACCCCTAGCGCCATCAAGGAAAAGGGCAAGGAGTTTGCCATGCCCACCTTCGGCACGCCCGGGGTGGCGGTCAAGGACATCGCCATCTTCCTGCGTCAGTTCTCCGTCATGATCGACGCCGGACTTCCCCTCGTGCAGTGCCTCGAAATTCTCGCCGCCAACCAGGAAAATCCTACCTTCCAGAAGTGCCTCACCACCGTGCGCACCACGGTGGAAGGCGGCGCCACGCTGGCCAACGCCATGCGCGCTCACCCCACCATTTTTGACGAGCTCAAAACCAACATGGTCGAGGCCGGAGAAACCGGCGGTATTCTCGACCTCATCCTGCAGCGTCTGGCCTCCTACGTGGAAAAGGAGGTCAAACTCAAGGCCGCCATCAAGTCGGCGCTCATCTACCCCGTCTCCGTCATCAGCATTGCCATCCTGGTGGTGGCCGGCCTGATGATTTTCGTGGTGCCCATTTTCGCCAGCTTGTTTGCCGGTTTGGGCGTGGATCTTCCCTTGCCCACGCGCATCGTCATGGGCACCAGCAAGTTCCTGGGCACGTTCTGGTGGGTGTTTATCGTCGCCATTGTGGGGCTTTTCTTTGGCATTAAGCAGATGAACAAAGACCCGCGCGGCCGCTACCTGTTCGACAAGTTCCTGCTCAACCTGCCGGTGATGGGCATGCTGTTGCGCAAGATCGCCGTGGCCCGCTTCACCCGCACCCTGGGCACTCTCATCACCTCTGGCGTGCCCATCCTGGAGGGCCTGTCCATCACCGCCCGCACCTCCGGAAACGCCGTCCTCGAACAGGCCCTGATGAAGGTCCTCAAGGCCATCGAGGAAGGCCGTACCGTCGTGGACCCCCTTAAGGAAA
>CAYRII010000168.1:0-6306 GCA_964424245.1 uncultured Terriglobales bacterium
AGGCAGCAGGGGGCAGAAGCGGTTGGGATCGGTAAGGAAGCCGAACACCTCTTCTGCTGTCTTCTTGACCTCGAACTCGCCTCCGAATGCAATCGCCATGATGACCTATGCCTTGCCAGTTTTCATTTTTGTTGCAGCGGACTGGATGGCCTTGAAAATGTTCTGGTAGCCGGTGCACCGGCAGGTATTGCCGGCGATGGCCTTGCGGACCTCAGGCTCGCTGGGTTCGGGGTTGCGGGAGAGCAACTGCAGGGCAGACATGAGGAACCCGGGCGTGCAATATCCGCACTGCAGGCCGTAATTCTCCAGGAACGCCTGCTGGATGGGATGCAGATCCCCGTTTGAGGCCAGGCCCTCCACGGTCATCACCTCTCCGCCATCGGCCTGCACGGCAAAGACGGTGCAGGCCTTGACGCTGGAGCCGTTGAGCAACACCGTGCAGGCGCCACAAAAAGTGGTATCGCAACCGATGTGGGTGCCGGTCAGGTCCAACTCCTCGCGCAGCAGGCTGACGAGCAGCGTGCGCGGCTCCACCTCCACCGTGTGGCGCTTGCCGTTGACCTTGAGCGTAATGGGAACGCGCTGCACGTCCTCAGGCATAGGAATGACCTACCTCCACGGATTCGCCGCGGCTGCGGCGCAGGGCGGCATCGAGGGCGCGTTTGAACAGTACGCCCACGAGGACGCGCTTGTGTTCGGCCGAGCCGCGCATGTCAGACTGGGGATCGGCGGCGGCCATGGCGGCCTCTGTGGCGGCCGCGATGGCCTTGGCGTTGATCGCCTTGCCGCGCAACTGCGCTTCGGCTTCGGTGGCGCGAATGGTGGTGAGGCCCACCGCACCGAGCGCGATGCCGGCCTCGCGGCAAGTGGAGCCATCTTCCATAGTGAGTTGCACAGCGACGCTGGCCGAGGCGTACACCGGGGCACAGCGCTTCACCGCCATGTAGGCGCCGCCGCTGCGCTTCGGAGGCAGCTTCATGCGGATTTCACGGATGAGTTCGTTGGGCGCCAGCACGGTGGTAAAGGCGTCCACAAAAAACTCCGCAAGCGGCACCACGCGGTTGCCCTCGGGACCGAGGCACGCAACCTCTCCTTGGAGCGTGAGCAGCACCGGCGCCCAATCCCCGGTAGGATCGGCCTCGGCGAGCGAACCGCCCAGAGTTCCGCGGTTGCGCACCTGCACGTCGGCGATGCCGGCGGCGCAATCGTGCAGGATGGGCACACGAGCGGCGACCTCGGAAAACTCGACTTGGGAGTGGCTGGTGAGGGCGCCAAAGCGCGCCTCGCCTGCTTTCACCTTGACGTAGGCCGAATCAGAAAGAAAAGACAGATCCACCAAATATGCGGGATTGGCAAAGCGGAGCTTCATCAGCGGGATGAGGCTCTGCCCTCCGGCCAGCAGCTTGGCTTCCTCGCCCAACTGCGTCAGCAAGGTGACCGCTTCTTCCAGAGAAGCTGCGCGATGATAGCGAAATGCGCGTGGATACATCTTGGTCTCGAGTGCGCCTTTGGTCCAGGGGCCGAACTTGCTCGCGCGAAAGATTCCGCGCGGGGGAGTTAGCTTACCAGAACTGGTCAAGTCTTCGAATGGAAAGGAAGGCCCATCTGCTAGTATCGAACGCGCGCAAACAACCCTCTCCGCAACCGGGAGTGCAAGCGTCACAAACCGTTGTGAGCAAGAATCCAGAAATCTATCCCATCATTCTCGCAGCCGGCGGCTCGCAGCGACTTGGCTTTGCCAAGCAGGACGCAAAGTTTGACGGGCACAGCGCGCTGGAACTAGCCGTGCGCAACTGTGCCTGGCTGAGGAAACCGATCGTGGTCCTCGGGTGCGGCGCGGCCAGGCTGCGGCGCGGAATGCCGCCGGGGGTTCGCGTGGTGGTCAACCGCAACTGGCGGCGGGGGATGCTTTCCTCTTTCCTGGCGGGTCTCAGACGGGTGCCCCGGGACGCCGATTTCCTGCTGTACCCAGTGGACTATCCGCTGTTGACAGAGACGGTGGTGGGGCGGCTAGTCGCGGGCTTTTGCCGGCGCCGGCACGGACAGCAGATTGCCGTGCCCAGCTTTCTCCGGCGCACCGGGCACCCGGTAGTTTTCGCCGCCGGCATGCGCAGGGAGCTATCGCAGGCCACCAGCGCACGCCAGGTAGTTTATCGAGACAGGAAGCGGGTCCTCTTTGTATCCGCGCGCACGGCCGCAATTTTTCGTGACTTTGATACTCCAGCGGCGTACCGCAAGCGGTTGCGTGAGTTCCAGCGCCGCCGGAAGCGGAAAGGCAGATGAAAGGCGGCCGCGGTTTGCAGCTTCGCGGAGAAGCGTGATACACAAGGTGGCCCGGAAGAGATTCTTGGCAAGGAGAGGAATATGGAGCCCATGTTTCTGCGCGACGTCGAGGACGGTCCGGGAGCGGGAGTTTATGCCGGCATCGTCAAGATGATGCAATCGCAGGATGCGGCCGTGCCCCAGATCCTCCACCTGTTCAAGTTCAAACCGGAGGTGGCGGTGCACCTGTCGAAGCTGGCGGAAACCGTGATGCGCGGGCCTTCGCCGCTGGTTCCGGGGATGCGGGAGCTGATTGCTTCCTTCACCTCAAAAGAAAACCATTGCCCTTTTTGAATCAACTCCCACGCCGCGGTCGCGGCGGAACTGCTAGGAGACCGCAACCTCGTCGATGCGGTGCTTGAGGATTTCCAGTCTTCACCGCTCAGCGTTAGGGAAAAGACCCTCTTCGCGTTTCTCCACAAGGTCAATGGCCGCTCCTGGGAACTGCGCCAGAAAGACGTGGACGAAGTGAAGCGCGCCGGCTGGAGTGACGAGGCGCTCTACGACGCCATTACCGTGTGCGCTCTCTTCAACTTTTTCAATCGCTGGTGTGATGCCTCCGGCGTGCACCACATGGCCGCGGAAGATTACCTGGCCTCCGGCAAGCGCATGGCGCGCTTTGGCTATGATCCGGAGAAGAAGGAGGCCGCGCTGGCGGAGCAATCGGGCAAACGCAAGTGAAGGATAGCCATGGTCCCCTAAAGTGCCGCAGCAAAAGGACTTGACTTACTTAGTGCCATTTTGTCTACTGCTGTGATTCAATTGGAGTCCTGGCCGGTTGCCGAACCCAGCTTGGAAGTACCACCAAAACTTGGGGAGCCAATTCGACCCCGAAGGTGAGGAAATTATGAGCCGCAGATTCCGAAACATTCTCCTGATCACGCTCTTCATCACAACTTTTTCCTTAAGCGCATTCTCCCAAACCATCACCGCCACGCTGGAAGGGCGCATATTCGACGAAACAGGCGCCGCGCTCCCGGACACCAAGATCACAGCGGTCAACGCGAGCACAGGCTTCAACCGCACGGCGACCAGCTCGTCAGGCGGGGACTACCAGCTTCCCGGCTTGCCAGTGGGCGAATACACCATTACGGCCGAGCGCAGCGGATTCAAGAAAGACGTCAAGCGCGTGATCCTGCAGATCGGGCAGAACGCGGCGGTCAATTTTTCGCTCGCTGTGGGCACGGTCGCACAGGAAGTAACCGTGCAGGCACAAAGCGAGCTGGTGGAACCAACGCGGACCTCGGTGAGCTCGGTGATCTCCGAGAGACAGATCGCTAGTCTTCCGGTGAATGGCCGCCAATTCATCGACTTCGCGCTTTTGGCGCCGGGCGTTACCGTGGGCGAGACGACCTCGGGCTCGACGGACGTCATCATCGAGCCGGTAACCAAGATCTCGTTTGCGGGGCAGAACATTCACTACAACCTGGTGACGGTGGACGGTGCCGACAACATTTCCACGGCCTCCGGTGTGCAAAAAACCACTCCTTCGCAGGAAGCCGTGCAGGAGTTTCGCGTGATCAACACGCAGTACAGCGTGGAGGCCGGGCGCGCGGTGGGCGGCATCGTCAACATCATCACCAAGAGCGGCACCAACGACTTGCACGGATCGGCCTACTGGTTCCTGCGCAACGACGCGCTGGACGCAGACAGCATTCTTTCCTCGCCTGACTTGCCCACCTGCAATGTCCCCGGCGACCCGACTTCGGGCGGCTGCTCCAAGCTGAACAAGCTGCGGCAAAACCAGTTCGGATTCACCCTGGGGGGACCGATCAAGAAGGATGAGGCCTTCTTCTTCCTGAATTACGAGGGCCAGAGGCGAAGCGAAAACCCGTTCTACAATTCGGTGATCATCAACAACATCAACGCCATCAACACGGCCAAGACCACGTTCTACGGCCTTCCGACGGAAGAACTGAAGCAGACCCGCACCTTTGACTACGATACGTTTCTCGCCAAACTGGATGCCACCCTCTCCGACCGCCATTACATGTCGATCCGCTATTATTTCAACGACTCGCAGCTGCTCAATGTTTCCCCTTTGAATGACGGCTTCGACCTGCCATCGGCCTTCAAGGACAATTCCTTTCGCGATCAATCGTTGGTCGGCAACCTGACTTCGACTCTACGCGACAACTTGCTGAACGATTTCCGCATCCAGTACGCAACTCGCTTTTTCGACTTTCCCACCGTCAGCACGCAGCCGCACCTGGAGGTAGCCAACACGTTTGCCGTGGGCGTAAACCGCGGCAACCCGGACTTCTACCGCGAGCCGCGCATCGAAATCGCGGACTCGATGACCTGGAACAAGGGCAAACACACTCTCAGTTTCGGCGGAAACTTCAACTGGGTGCGCACCGAGGAGTCGTTCCCGCTGTTCTATCCTTTTGAGGCGACCTTTGCGACGCTGACCGACTTCGTCAACGGAACGCCGTTTGTGATCTTCTTCCAGCGAAACAATCCTTCCAGCGCCCCCAGCACCGATCCGAGAATCAGCGGCAGCTTCACGGAGCCGACTCTTCTTCCCGGCGGCACGTCGGTCTACTCCGGCAGGCAGATTCCATCCGACATCCGCAATCTGGCCAAGGGCACTCTGGACCACACCTACAACGGGTTCTTCATTCAGGACAAGTGGCGCGCTACGGACCGGCTGACGCTCAACTTCGGCGTGCGCTACGAGTGGGAAACGTGGCCGTCAGAAGCGCTGGACAGCGACATGAACAACGTGGATCCGCGCTTCGGCTTGGCCTTCAACGTCGGCACGAGCAGGAACATTGTGCTGCGCGGCGGCGTGGGTTTGTTCCACGGCATCTTGCCCTCGAACCTCTTGCACTGCCAGAAGCCGTCTTGCGGAGGCGTGATCGGCGAATTCCCCGGCCGGGAAGCCAAGCAAAATGACCTGGATGCGAACGTTCGGCTATTCGCTTTCGCCAGCGACCCGTTCATCACCAACCTTGCCCTGACCAACCTGATGGCCACGGGGACCTATCCGGATTTTGTGGCAGCGGGTTTTTGCGCCAGCGGCTTTCTATCCACTTGCGGGTTTTTTGGCGATTCTGTGATCGTGCGTTTCGCGCAGGACCACCAGGCGCCCTACGACATCCAGATGAGTTTTGGGATGGAGATGGAACCGTTCAAAGACACCAACCTGAATGTCAGCTACCTGCGAGTGCGCGGCGTGCAACTCAGCAGCTTTTTCAACATCAACCAGCCGCCCCCGTTCTGCCAGACCACTTTGCATGATTCGCAAGGACGCACCGGCCTGAAGAATGATTACCACGTGCCCTTCCCGACTTTTGCCTGTGCCGTGTTGACCAACTTCCCCGGTACGGCTTTGCCCAACGTCGCGGTGTACTTCGAGGCGGATTCGGCATGGGGCTCGACGTATGACGGATTGCTAGTGAACTTCCAGAAACGGCCGAGTCATCACATTGGCTTCGGGGCCAGTTACACCTGGTCCAAGAGCCTGGACAACGGGCCCAACCCCAGCTTTGTGCTCATCCCGCAGGACAGCGGCGACGCCGGCTTCCGCCGGGAGCGAGCCATCTCCTCGGACAACATCGCTCACCGCTTCGTCGCCCATGCCAACATTCTCGGACCCAAGAAAACCAACCCGATTGTGAACGACTGGGAGTTGGGCATGATTGTGAGCCTGCAAACGGCGCGGCGCTTCACCAAGTTCGCCGGTTTTGACGCCAACGGCGACGTGTTCGGCGTGAATGACCGCGTGGGCATCGAACCCCGGAACACCTTTGAGGGAGACGGCTTCCAGAGTGTCGATATGCGCATTTCGCGCACCTTCAACCTCACCGAGAAAGTGAAACTCCAGGGCATTTTTGAGGCTTTCAACCTGCTGAACACGCTGAACGTCCGCTTTTTCAACACCACGTATGGAGCGGCTGATTTCTGCAACTTTGCGGGCGTAGATCCCGCGGTGGGATGCAACGGCCCATTCTTCCTGGAGGGATCGCCCAACCCGAACTA
>CAYRII010000169.1:0-6273 GCA_964424245.1 uncultured Terriglobales bacterium
TCCTTGGACACGGCGCGCGAACACTTAAGGAACAGGCCGTCGGACAGCTTCATGATGTTGGCCTTGTGGATGGCGTGCACCTTCTTGCGCTTGGCGCGGCGGGCGTACTCGAAGGCGAAGCGCGAGATCCGCGTGGACGCCTTCTCGGTGATGATTTTCAGGCTCTCCACCACGCCGGGCACCACTTCGTGCTCGATGCCGGAATACAGGCTCTCGGTGTTCTCGCGCACGATCACCAGGTCCACCCCCGGGTAGCGCGTGGGAATGCCGGGAAGGTTCTGGATGGGGCGGAAGTTGGCGAACAGCTCCAGCTTCTTGCGCAGCGCCACGTTGATGGAAGGAAAGCCGCCGCCGATGGGCGTGGTGACCGGCCCTTTCAGGCCGACGCGCGTGCGGTCGATGGAGTCGAGCAGTTCCTTGGGCAGGTACTCCTTGTACTTTTCGTAGGCTTCGGCGCCGGCGTGGAAGCTTTCCCACTCAAACTTGATGCCCGTGGCCTCGAGGATGCGCACCGCGGCGGAAGTGACCTCAGGGCCAATGCCGTCGCCGGGAATCAGGGTGATCTTGTGCGCCATGTTCGAGTAACGAGTTGCGAGTAGCGAGCTGCGAGTACCGAGTTGCGAGTACCGAGTTGCGAGAAACCAGAAACGAGAAACCAGAAACCAGTTCCTACGCTTTCCGTTTTATTGCCGCCGCCGCGCCTTCCTTGGTCTTGAGCAGGTCCTTGAGCTCGGACATGAACTCCTTCACATCCTTAAAATCCAGATAGACGGAGGCGAAGCGGACGTAGGCGACTTTATCGAGCTTGCGCAGGCGGAGCATGATGAGCTCGCCGACTTCGCTGGTTTTGCGCTCGCGCTGGGGCGAATCGATGATGAAGGCCTCGGTCTCGTTGACAATCTGCTCCAGGCGGCCGATGGCGACGGGGCGTTTTTCGCAGGCGCGCAGGAGTCCGGCGAGGACCTTCTGGCGGTCGAATTTTTCGCGGCGGCCGTCTTTTTTCACCACCATGTAGGGGATTTCGTCGATGCGCTCGTAGGTGGTGAAGCGCTTTTCGCACTTCAGACATTCGCGGCGGCGGCGGATGGATTCGCCTTCCTTGCTCTCGCGCGAGTCCACGACTTTGTCGTTAATGAAACCGCAAAACGGACACTTCATGGCTGATGGTGTCCCGGGCGGCAAAACGCGGCGCGGGATGCGCACGATTGTAGCAGGAGGGAAGCGGAGGGTTGCCTTATTGCGGAGCGGCGGTCGGCGGCGCGGCGGCGGGCTCTCCGGCTTCCTGAGAGAGGCGGCGCAGGGAGACGTGCTCGCGGCGGGCGAGGAGGAGTCCGGCGGGCGTAACGGAGACGAAGGTGACCAGCCACAGCAAGATGCCGCAGCTTACGGAGAGTTCGGGGGAGACGCGAAAGACGTGGGCGAGTGCGGCAATGGTAGCCAACTGGCTGCCGCCGCCGACCGCGGGAAGAAGAACGGTGGAGCCGGCGATGCTGAATCCCATGAGCAGCACGATGTGAGAGAGCGGCATGGTGCGCAGGGGCTCGGGATAGGCGTGCAGGACTTCGCGAAAGGCGATGGCGATCAGGAGCCAGATGGCGAGCGAGATGCCCACCAACTGAAAAAACGAGGAGAGGTCGTGCAGGGTATGCAGTCCTTTGCCGAAGGCGCGGATTTTTTCCGCCACGCCCGCGGCGAACGAGGGCGAGAGCGGCGAGAGACGGCGCTCGCTCCAGCGGGCGAGTCCCGGGGCGTTGCGCCAGAGGAGAAGGGCGAAGGCCGCGAGTACGGCCACCAGCACCAGGAGAAAGTACCCGAAGGCGCGAAACTCTACGGAGTAGGGCAGCGCCCCCATTCCGGGCGCGAGGAAGATGGTGAGCGTGACCAGAATGGTGAAAGAGCCGGTATCGAAGATGCGCTCCACCATCCACACGGCCATCTGCGAGGAGAAGGGGAGCTTCTGGCGGCGGGCGATGAGATAGGGGCGGATGAGCTCGCCGGGGCGGCCCAGCAGGGCGAGTCCGGTGAAGCCGATCATGGTGGGCGGGGTGAGGCTCCAGGCGGAGGCGGGGGAGACGGGGCGCAGGAAGATCTTCCAGCGCAGGGCGCGCAAGACGTACACGAAATAAATGAGAGCGACGGCGGCGAGGACGCGGAGCGGGTCAGCGCGGCGGGTTTCCCTCCAGAAGACCTGCCAGTCGAAATCGCGCCAGGAGCGGAACTGGAGATAGACGAGGACCGCCAGCACGAGAAGGACGACGGCGGAGACGAGGAGATTCTTGCGGCTCATGGGGCAAAAGAGCGGGGGCGGCGCGGCAGGTGCGGCACCGGGGCTTGGAGGCCGGGCATCAGGGCGCGGAGAGCGAGGGCGGCGGCTGGGCGGCGGCGATGCGGGGCGCCGGCGAGGAAAGAGTCTGCCGCGGCGCGGGGGCGGACGCGGCCTGGCGAGCGGCCAGCTTGGTGCGGTTGAAATCGCGAATGACGCGGGCCACGTAGTGGCGGGTCTCGGAGTACGGCGGGACGCCGCCGAATTGCGCCACGCGCTCGGGACCGGCGTTATAGGCGGCGAGGGCGAGGACGAGGTCGCGGTTGTAGAAGTCGAGCAACTGGCGCAAGTAGCGGGTGCCGGCTTCGATGTTGGCCGCGGGGTCGAAAGCATCGGCCACTCCCAAGGCGGCGGCGGTTTGCGGCATGAGCTGCATCAGTCCCTGGGCTCCCTTGGGCGAGACGGCGCGGGGATTGTAGTCGCTCTCGGCGCGGATGATGCTGTGGAGGAGGTCGGCGTCCACCTGATGGCGGCGGGCGGCGGCGGCGATGAGGTCGGGGATGGCGGGCGCCGTTGTGGAGGCAGCCGGGTCGGGCTGGGGCGGCGGCGGCTCGATCTCTTCGCGCTCGAAGCGGGCGATCTGCGCGGTGGGGACATCGAGGAAGCCGCTCTCGGCGCCGGGGCCGAGGTAGAGGCGGGTGACCGCCCCCAGGTTTTCGTGGCGGGAGTGGCGGATGGAGAAGCCGCTGGAGAGCACGGCCAGTTCGGCAGCAGGAGCGGCAGAGGCGGCTGCGAGCAGCGCCAGCAGGACGAGATGGGGCACGCGAATCACCGCAAAAACTCTTCCAGCGCCGCCGCCACGCCATCCTGATCATTGGAGCGGGTGATGGCCCAGCCGTTCTGCTTCAAATCCTCGGCGGCATTGCCCATGATAACGGGAACGCCGGCAAACTCAAGCATTTCCACGTCGTTGTAGTTATCACCGATGGCCATCACCTGGCGCGGCTCGAGGCCGCGGTGGCGGGCCCAGCGCTCGAGAGCGTGGCCCTTGGAGCAGCCGCCGTTGAGGACGTCGACGAAGCAAAGATCGCGGGCGGGGTAGCGGGTGCGAAGCACGGTGATGTGCCCGTCGAGGCCGGAATCCTGCAAGCGGGCCTCGACGCGCGCCATGCGCTCGAGCGAGCCGGCGAAAGCGACCTGGATGGGGTCGGCGACGAGGGCGTCCTCGAGCGGCACCACGGTGCGAATGTGGGCGGCGTTTTTCTCCATCCAGCGCTGGATGCCGGGGTCGAATCCGGCGACGGACTCGACGACCAAAGCGCCTTCTTCATCGACGTCGAAGGTGATGACGGTGCTGGAGCGGAACTCCAGCATGGCGGCGCAGATGTGGCGCGCGCGGGAGACGGGCATGAGGTCGCGAAAAAACGTCTCGCCCCCCGTGGAGCGAATGACGGCGCCGTTGGAGCTGATGAGCCAGAGATCGCAGCCCAGCTCGCGGGCGATGGGCAGGGCGAAGCGGTAGCGGCGGCCGGTGACCAGAACAATCTCGACGCCGGATTCCCGGGCGCGGCGCAGGGCCTCAAGATTGGCTGGAGAAATCTGCGAAGCGGGGTCGAGCAGAGTTCCGTCGATGTCAATGGCCAGGAGTCGGATGGAGGTCGGCACGTAGGAGAATTTTAGCATTGGGAGGGACACCGGGCTTGCGCGGGATGGCGAAGTGGAGTGATGGGGAAGGGCGCCGCGACGCGTGCTATAGTGCGGGCGCCGGCCATGGGCGCGCTACTTTCCATCATCTATACCTACGGAATCTTCCTGCAGGCCATTGCCATTGTTCACTTCATTCGCAAGCGGCCGGAGACGTTCTGGCTGTGGATCATTTTGCTGGGCGGAGGGCTGGGCGCGCTGGTGTACCTGGTGGTGGAGGCGGTTCCGGACCTGGGCCTGCTGCGCGGCTCCTACCAGGTGCTTTCGCACCGCTCGCGGGTGCGGGAGCTGGAAGACCTGGTGCAGCAAAACCCCGCTCCGGGAAACTACGAAGAGCTGGGCGAGCTGTACCTGGAGCGCGGAGATTTTGCGCGGGCGCGGCAGTGCTTTGACCACGCCATTTCCTCGCGCACGGATTCTCCCGATCCGTTTTACCGGCGGGCGTTGTGCGCGCTGGCACTGAAGGACGTGCCGGGGGCGGTGGGCGACCTGGAGCAGGTGGTGCGCACGCGTTCGGACTACGACTTCCATCGCGCCGCCGGACTGCTGGCGCATGCCTATGCCTCCACCGGGCAGGCGGAGAAGGCCGAGGCGCTGTTCGAGGAAGTGACGAAAATTTCCACGCTTTCGGAGACGCAGTTTCACTATGCGCGCTTTCTGGCCGGGCAGGGGCGGAAGGAGGAGGCGCGGCAGTGGGCGCAACGCATTCTCTCGAAGAAGCACGGGCTGCCGGCGTTCCAGCGGCGGCGCGAGCGCCACTGGTTCCGCAAGGCGGAGGAGCTGCTGAAGCAACTGCCTCCGGCCGGGGCCGCCTGAGGTGCCCTTTCCGCCGCCACCCGGGGAATCGCTGCGCACGCGGATAGTACGCTGGCGGCTGAACC
Source organism: uncultured Terriglobales bacterium (assembly GCA_964424245.1). Lineage (GTDB taxonomy): Bacteria > Acidobacteriota > Terriglobia > Terriglobales > Acidobacteriaceae > CAYRII01. Next base: position 4,849 of record CAYRII010000169.1, read on the forward strand.
TCTTCCTGATGGTGGCGACCAGCGGGGCGCGCGTGACCTACCTGGCGGACGACTACCGCGAAGTGCGTGTGGAGCTGGCGCTGAACTGGCGCACGCGCAACTGTGTGGGCACCATCTTTGGCGGCAGCCTGTATGCGGCCGTCGATCCCTTCTACATGCTGATGCTGATCCACGCGCTGGGGCCGGAGTACGTGGTGTGGGACAAAGCGGCGACGATTCGTTTCCACAAGCCGGGCCAGAAGACGCTCTACGCGCGTTTTCTGCTGGAGGAAGCGGAGCTGGAAGAGATCCGCACCGCGGCCGCGAGCGCGCGCTCGCTAGACCGGATCTACACGGTGGAACTTGTGGACGCCGAAGGCGTGGTGCACGCCAGCGTGGAGAAGACCGTGTATATTCGCAAAAAGATCACGGGAACGTAAAAAAGATTCATGGCCAGGATCTCCCATTTTGAGTGCACGCGCTGCGGGGAAAAGCTTGCGGGCAGCGGCGCGCAAACGCTTTGTCCGAAGGACGGCGGCGCGCTGTGGGTGCGCTATGACCTGAAGGCGTTGCAGGGAAAGTTTTCGACGAGGTCGCTGGCGGGGCGCGCGGCCACGATGTGGCGCTACGCCGAGGTGCTGCCGGATGCCGCTCCGGTGACGCTGGGCGAAGGTTTTACGCCGCTAATTGCGAGCCGGCGCGAGGCGGGAGTGTTCATCAAGGACGAAGGGATGAACCCCACGGGCTCGTTCAAGGCGCGCGGGCTCTCCGCCGCCGTGACCATGGCGCGGGCGTATGGCAAAAAGAAGCTGGCCATTCCCTCGGCGGGCAACGCCGCCTCGGCTCTGGCGGCCTACGCGGCGGCGGCGGGCCTGGAGGCCTACATCTTCATGCCGCGGGATGTGCCCCAGGCCAACCTGGTGGAGTGCCAGGCGTATGGCGCGCACGTCACCCTGGTAAATGGCCTGATTGGCGACTGCGCGCGGATGCTCGCCGAACGCAAGGAGGCGGAGGGCTGGTACGACATTTCCACGCTCAAGGAGCCCTTTCGCGTGGAAGGGAAGAAGACCATGGGGTACGAGGTGGCGGAGCAGATGGAATGGCAGCTGCCCGACGCCATCATTTATCCCACGGGCGGCGGCGTGGGCATGATCGGCATGTGGAAGGCCTTTGCGGAGATGGAGGATCTGGGCTGGGTTGGGAAAAAGCGGCCGAAGATGATTGCGGTGCAATCAGAGGGTTGCGCGCCCATTCCTAAAGCGTTTGATGAAGGCAAGAAAGTTTCCGAGGCGTGGCCCGATGCGGCCACGGTGGCGGCCGGGTTGCGCGTGCCCAAAGCCTTTGGCGATTACCTGGTGCTGGAGATTGTGCGCGCCAGCGGAGGCACGGCGGTGGCGGTGAGCGATGCAGAGATCCTGGAGGCACTGAAGTTCTGGGCGCAGGAAG
>CAYRII010000170.1:0-6229 GCA_964424245.1 uncultured Terriglobales bacterium
GCTCATGGGGTCCATTTCCTCGCCGCTCGTGGCACCCACGCCAATGGCCACGTAATCCAGGGCCATGGCGCGCGCGTCGGCCATGTACTTGGCCACGTAGAGAAAATTCTCAAACACGATGAACAGGAACAGCGCGAAGCCGATGGGTTGCCGGCGCACGTGAAAGGCCATGGCCAGCAGCAACGGAACCAGCAGTTGCAGGATGGTGCCGCCCGCCGCCCCCATGAAATCTCCCAGGTAGCTGAACAGGGGGTGTCCGGCTTCGTGAATCACCAGGTTGGCCGGATCCAGGAACAGCCCGCCCGGCTCGCCCCGGGCCGCGTGCCACAGAAACCACGCGAAGAACAGACTCCACCCTGCCAGCGCCGGTCGCGAAACCGGCAGCCAGTCAGCCTCCCAAACGTCCCGGGCGTATTGCGCGAGATCGCGCAGATATTGCACCACTTCCTGCATGGCGGACGGCGAGGATTGTAGCCTACCCGGGAGCGCGCGAAAGAAATTCAAAGCCGAAAACTTGCCGGGTGCGCCCGCTTCGGGCATCCTTGATGCCCTGAAATTGCCAACGGGGTGCGCGCATGACGTTCAACCAGATAATGGCCAGCTTGCAGGCCATGGGCACGGCGCAAAACGTCAAGATCTACCGGCGGCATGGCGCCACCGATCCTCTGTATGGAGTCAGCTTCGCCAACCTGAATAAGCTCAAGAAGCAGATCAAGGTGGATCACGCTCTGGCGGTGCAACTGTGGAATTCCGGCAACGCCGACGCCCGGCACCTGGCCACCATGGTCGCCGATCCCGCGCAAATCACCGCCAAGCTGGCGGACCAATGGGTGCGCGACCTGCGCTATTGCTCTCTAGGAGACCTGTTCACCGGGCTGATCTGCCGCACCACGCTCGTGCAAACCAAAGCCGGGAATTGGATGGACCACGACGGCGAGTGGATCGCGCGCGCCGGGTGGATGCTGCAGGCGCGCCTGGCCATGGCCGACGCGCCTCTCTCCGACGCCTACTTCGAAAAGCTTCTGCGGCGGATCGAGAGAGAAATCCCCACGGCAAAGAACCGGGTGAAGGACGCCATGAACTCCGCCGTGATTGCCATCGGCCTGCGCAACCGCGCGCTGGAGAAGAAGGCCATCGCCGCGGCGAAAAAGATCGGCAAAGTGGAAGTGGACCACGGGGAAACCGGCTGCAAGACTCCGGACGCCATCGCCTACATTGGCAAAGCCAAGGCGCACCGCAGTAAGAAAGCTCAGCGCCGGGCCAAAGCCGCCTCTTGAACCACAGGCCGCCCCGGCTCCCTGGCTGCCATGGTTTACCATGGTCTCGCCAGGCGCAAAAATAATGGTTTTGAGAGCAAGAAGCGGATAGCGCTCCGGTTCCCGTGCAGCGTATGTTCACAGCATGTCGACCATTGCCATGCCATTCGAGACCATAGCCAGACCGGTTTCCCTGAACCCGGCCGCCGCAGCCGACTCCCGCTGGGAGGCCGTCGTGGAGCGCAACCCCCGCTTCGACGGCGTGCTGTTTTACGGTGTGCGCACCACGGGCGTGTACTGCCGGCCCTCCTGCCCTGCGCGCCGGCCGCGCCGCGAAAACGTCCGCTTCTTCTTCGCTCCGGCGGCGGCGGAGCGCGCCGGATTTCGTGCCTGCAAGCGCTGCCGTCCCGGCGCCGCCTCCAGCGCCGATTCCTCGTTGGAGCGTGTACGCAGGGTCTGCCGCTACATCGAGCGCAACCTGGAGGCCTCGCTCACCTTGCGTGAGCTGGGTTCCGCCGCCGGGTTGAGCCCCTTCCACCTGCAGCGCGTTTTCAAGCGCATTACCGGCATCACGCCGCGGCAATACGTCGAGGCCCGTCGCCTGGAGCGCTTCCGCGTTTCCCTGCGGCTGAACGACCGCGACGTCACCACCGCCACCTATGAAGCCGGCTACGGCTCCAGCAGCCGCATCTATGAGAAGACGGCAGCGCAGTTGGGCATGACCCCGGCCACCTACCGTAAGGGCGCCCCCAGCGTGCGCATTCGCTACGCCATCGCGGAGTGCTCGCTGGGCCGGATTCTGGTCGGGGCCACGGAGAAGGGAATCTCTTCGGTCAAAGTCGGCTCTTCGCCCGCGGACCTGGAGCGCGAGCTGCGCGCCGAGTTTCCCCGCGCCAGCCTGGAGCGGGATCCCGATGCCGTTCAGAAGTGGGTTGCCGGCATCCTCGAGCGCGCCGAAGGACGCGCCCCCGCGCGCGACCTGCCGCTCGATATTCGCGCCACCGCATTCCAGCGCCGCGTCTTCGACGAGCTGCTGCGCATCCCGTCGGGTTCCACGCGGTCGTATTCCGAAGTGGCGCGCTCGTTGGGAATGCCCGCGGCCACCCGCGCCGTGGCCCGTGCCTGTGCCACCAATCCCGTGGCTCTGATCATTCCCTGCCACCGCGTGGTGCGCGCCGACGGCAAGCTCGCCGGGTACCGCTGGGGGCTCAAGCGAAAGCGCCAATTGCTGGATCGGGAGGCGTCACACGCCGCCCGCTCCCGGGGCTAGAGGAATCGCAGGGGACTCGGCCCTCAGGACCCGGGCCGTGTCGGCTGCTCGACCGGTTCGGAAGGAACCCCCGACCGCGCCTTCTGCCGGTACATGTCGCGGTCGGCTTCGGCCAATACCTCAATCACGTCTGCGCCCGGAACGTAACTGGCCATGCCGCAGCTCATGCTCATGGCCATTTCTTCCTGGGCGTGGGCCAGGTTCCAGCGCGCCAGGTCCTCTTTCAATCGGGCCTGCGCCCTTTCGGCGTCCGCCGAAGTTGAATCGGCAAGGACCACCAGAAATTCATCTCCGCCATAGCGGATCACCGTGTCCGTCATGCGAAAGCTTTTTTGCAGCAGCTGGGCCGCTTCATACAGGAAATTATCGCCCGCCAGGTGCCCGAAACGCGTGTTGATCAGTTTGAAATTGTCCAGGTCGATCATCAGGAACGAAATCTGCGCTCCATGACGGTTTGCGCGCCGGATTTCCCGCTGCAGAATCTGGTCCAGGTAGCGCCGGTTGAAGACTCGTGTCAGCGGGTCCAGGATGGATTCATGCTCCGCCGACTCCCGGCGCACCAGTTGTTCCAGAATCATTTCCCGTGCGCGGTTCAGCGTGCGCCGCAGGTGCAGCACGTGGCAACTGAACAAGACCATCACCGCTACCAGTCCCGTGGCCAGTTGCAGCAGGTCCCACGATGGCAGCCGGAAGGCGCCCAGGTTTTCCAGCAGCGTAGTGACAATGGGGAGAATGTAACCCGCCGTCATCAGCCACAGCACCACCAGCGCGGAGCCCCACAATTGCAGTTCCCGCCGGCCCAGCGATTTCACCTTGCGCCGCAGTTCTTCCACACTTTCGCCCGCCGGCTTCTCGCCGCTGCCTTTCAGCTTCAATTTCTCTGCCGGAGTCTGGCGAAATCGGGAAAGACTTGTTTGGTTCTGCATAGAAGAACGCTGGCTTCGGGTGTAAACAGTGTATTCCAGAATCGAAGTGCGGGAATCTGCTGACAGAAAGAGATTTCACAGGGCGGGAAGAGCCCCCATTTCGGTAAGTGCCTTCCCGATTCCGAACTCAGAGCAAATCTCACTTACCGCTGCGCACCTCCGCCACACCCACTTTGTTCTTGCCGCTGCATGCCAGATACAGCCGGCCGTCCTTGGTCGCCACCATGTGCCGGATCACCCCGCCGCCCGAGGGGATCGGCCAACTGGCAAAGGTCTTGCTCTGGGGATCAAAACGCACCAGCGTGTTGGGCGTCACTCCGGACTCGCTGAACCAGATGGCGCCATCGGGCGTGGCCGCGATGCCGTAGGGGTTGGGCATGGGCCCGCTTGGCGTCTTCCACTCTTCCACCTGGCCGTTCTTCGGGTCCAGGCGCCCCAGGTAGCCGCGCGCATAATCCGTGTAATAGACGCTGCCGTCGGGCGCGACGGTCAGCCGCCGCGGCCGCGCGCCTTCCGGCAGCACGTATTCGTGGATCTCCATGGTCTCAGGATCGATGCGCGCCAGCTTGTTGGTGGCGAACTCGCAGAAAAACGGCACCCCCTCCGCATTCACCACAATGCCGTAGGGACGCGAGTTGGGCGTGGGCGATTCCTTCAATGTCACCTTGCCCGTCTTCGGGTCCAGGCGTCCCACCATGTTGCCGCGCTGCACCGTGAACCACAGCACGCCTTTCTGGTCAAAGATGGGAGTGTGCGGATCTCCGGCGCGCGCATCGGGCATGGGATACTCGGTCACTTCGCCGGTTTTCGGATTCAGCTTGCCGATGTGTCCCTTGAAGTTTCCCGTGTACCAGATGTTGCCCTCGGCGTCGGCCACCAGGCCGTGCGGCCCGGACTCCGGCGTCTTCAGCGTGTACTCGCGGATGGCGCCGGACTTCGGATCCACCCGCCCCAGCGTGTTGGTCATCTGGCCCGTGTACCAGAGCGCGCCGTCGGGCGCCACTTCCGGATCGTGCGGACGCGAGTTGGCTGTAGGCAAGTCCCATTCGCGAATCTCCACCTCGTGGCCCGCGCTCAGGGCCAAACCGGCCGCGGCCATCATCACTAGAATCGGCCAAATCACTCGTCGCATGTCCGCACCTCCTCGGTTTTTGTTTCCCGGCCCTAGGTCTTGGCGCCCTTGCTGGGAATCCAGTACACCTCTTCCTTCATGGACTCCTTGGCAAACCCGCGGCGCTTCAAGATGCCCTTGCCGTTTTCAATCATGTCGGGATGCCCGCACAAATAGGCAGTCGTGTTTTCGCCCGTCAGCCCCCACTGGTCAGTGTACTTGCGGATCAGGTCGTCCACGCGTCCGGTTTCGCCCGTCCACTTCTCGTCTTCCCAGGGACGGCTCACTGTGTGCACGCAGGTGAACCACGGCACTTCGGCCGCGAAGTCCTCCATCTCCTGCAGGTATCCCAGCTCCCACGAGCGGCTGGCCCCGTTCAGCATGTAGAAGGCGTGACCCTCCGGGTAGCGCCCTTCCTTCCAGTCGCGATACAGCGTGCGGACGTAGCTGACGTAAGGCGCGCCGCCCGTCACCGTGCACGCCAGAAAGTGGTTCTTGTGCCCGCTCTTCAAGTCGATGGTGAAGTGCCCCTTGGTTGCCTTGCGCATCAGCACTTCGTCGCCCACCTGCAGCTTGTAGAGCAGCGGCGTCAACTCGCCTTCGGGCACCAGCTCGAAGAAAAACTCCACTTCCTTTTCATACGGCGACGAAACGATGGAGTACGGACGCTGCACCAGCTTGGATTCCGTCTGCACGCCCAGCGTCGCGTACTGCCCCGGCGCAAACTTCAGCTCCCCGCGGGGATCCACGCGGATGCTCCACAGGTCGGAGGCAAAATCGTTGCGCGTCAGGATCCGGGAGCGGAAAAACTTGTCGTCAGCAGGGGTCATGAGCGTGTTCCTCGCAGGCAGTGGAATTTGGGCACCAAGACTTTACCTTCTCGGGCCGCGCTGCGCACAAACTTTTGCGCTTTTTGTTGGCGCGCCGCCTTCCGCCGCTTCAGTGATAAGGATAAAAAATGTAGAACAACAGGGAAAGCCCGCACAAGATCCACAGTCCCGCCTTTACTTCGCGCTGCCGCCCCCCGGCCAGCTTGCAGATGGGATAGAGCACAAACCCGGTGGTGATCCCGATGCCGATGTTGTAGGTGAAGCTCATCAGCACCACCACCCCAAAGGCCGGAATCAGCTCCGTCAAATCGGAAAAATCAATGCGCCGGATCGGTTCCAGCATCAGAACGCCCACCACGATCAGCGCCGGCCCGTAGGCCTGCGGCGGGATGGAGGAGACAAACGGCGAAAAGAACAGCGCCAGCGCAAACAGCAGCGCCGTCACCACAGACGTAAATCCCGTGCGCCCGCCCGCCTCCACTCCCGTGGCCGACTCGATGTAGGCCCCGGCGGTCGTCGTGCCCACCGCCGCGGCAAATGTGGTGGAGAGCGCGTCCACCAGCATGGGGCGCTCGATCTGCGGCAGGTTGCCCTCCGCGTCCAGAAATCCTGCCCGCGCCGACACTCCGATCAGCGATCCCATGGTGTCCACAAAGGCCATGATGAACACCGTCAGCACCACGCCGAAAAATCCCCAGCTCAGGGCGCCGGCCAGGTCCATTTGCAGGAAAATCGGCGCCACGCTGGGCTGCGCGCTCACAAAGGCTTGCGGCGCCGTCCCCACTCCGGCGGCATAGGCGACCAACGTCGTGCCCAGGATGCCCATCAGGATCGCT
>CAYRII010000171.1:0-599 GCA_964424245.1 uncultured Terriglobales bacterium
TCACTTACAACTCGCTGGCGCAGTTGCTGACGGCGGTGAATCCGGAGTCGGGGACCATCAGCTACACTTCGCTCTGCTGCGCGCGGGCGCGTTCGCGCCCCGGGCCAAAGCCCGGGGCCTACCGGCGGCAGTGAGGAAGGCAAGTTCGCTATCTTTAGTTTCCCCGGCACTTCGTGCCGAGCTACTTTCGGTCGCCCCTGACGGGGCTCGAAGGGACAGCAATCAGCCATCAGCCCTCAGGAGAATCAAGAGGCTACGCAGAAGAAAAGCAGATTCCTCGCTGTGCTCGGAATGACAACCAAGAGGGAGCAGGCGGCAGCCATCAAGGAAACCTTCGCTGGAAAGCCACACCTCCGCTTTTCGGAACCAGAACTGTCATTCCTGCGCCCGAAAGACCCTGTGATAATGCGTGTAAGGCGTTGGCAGAGGGGAACGGCAGGCGCGACGAATGACGAGCGGAACGGGAAAAACGTTTCTGTCGCTGGTGTTTCCGGGCGGAGCCGTGCTGCTGGCAGCATGGGCGCTGCCACGAACGGGTGTGGCCGTGCCCTCGGCGGCGTTTGCGGAGTTTTTTGCAGGGACGGTTTTTGTGGCGGGGG
>CAYRII010000171.1:609-909 GCA_964424245.1 uncultured Terriglobales bacterium
CGCTGCGCTTTCGTTCCACGCGCATCCTGATCGGCCTCCTGGTGCTGGCGCTGAGCGACCGCGCGCTGGTGTGGACTGCCGGGCAGGCGGGCGCGGCGGCGGCGCTGGCCGCCGTGATCTGCCTTTTGCCCATCAACCTGGCGGCGTTTTCCTTTCTTCCGGAGCGCGGCATGCACGCGGGCGCGGTGCGCTGGCCGCTGGGAATCGTGCTGGTGCAAGTGATCGAAGTGCTGCTGCTGCACCGCCCGGAGAATGCCACCGCCGCGGCGCTGATTGGGTACGCGTTTTTCGACGCGCGCT
>CAYRII010000171.1:919-6156 GCA_964424245.1 uncultured Terriglobales bacterium
GCCGGGGCGCTGGCGCTGCGTTTCCTGCTGAGCCGGCATCCCGTGGAAGGCGGATTTTTCTGGAGCGTTGTGGCCTGCTTTCTGGCGCTCGAATCCGGAATTGGCGGCCCCGTTTCGCGCATGTTTCTGGCGACGGCGGGATTGCTGCTGGTGATCTCGCTGATTGAAACCTCATATCGCCTGGCTTACGTGGATGAACTGACGTCGCTTCCGGGGAGGCGCGCCTTCCAAGAGCAGTTGCTGCGACTGGAGGACGGGTACGCGGTGGCCATGCTGGACGTGGACCACTTCAAGCAGTTCAACGACCAGTTCGGGCACGAGACCGGAGACCACGTGCTGCGCATGGTGGCGGCGCATATGGAGGGGGTCTCGGGCGGAGGCGCGGCTTACCGCGTGGGCGGAGAAGAGTTCGCGGTCGTGTTTCCGGTCTCGCGGGCCAGCGAGGCGCTGCCGCATCTGGAACTCTTGCGGCAGGAGATTGGGGAAAGTGTCTTCATGGTGCGCCGCCTGGAGCGGCGGACGAAAAGCCGCGGCCAGGACCGCCGGCAGGCGCGCTTGCGTCCGGCGGCGGCGCGCTCCGAGCCCAGGCCGGTATGTGTTACGGTGAGCATCGGACTGGCCGGGTCGGGGCCGAAACACGCCAGCGTGGAGAGCGTGGTGCGCGCCGCCGACGCCGCGCTTTATGCCGCCAAGGAAGGCGGGCGCAATCGCGTGGAGATGGAAGTCTCGCGCCGCGTCCGCCCGGGACGCAGCGCGCGGCAAAGGCCGATGGCGGGCACACCTACACGCTGAGCCGGCGCTCCTCTACCTACGCTCTACTTCTTGAAGAGGTTATCGAAGGCGCGGCGGGCGTCGTCGGGCTTTTGCGAGCCGCCGGTGGTGTCGCGTTCCACGCGCACGCGCAGCGAGAAAAACTGGCACTGGTTGCGCGCGTCTTTTTGCGCGATGCGCTTCACGATGGGCTGCGTGCACTCAAAGCGGCTGGCCGGGTCGAAGTGCGTGCACTGCTTGCAGGAGTGGAGTTCGGCCTGGCACTTGGGACACTGGCCCAGAGGCTCCGCCAGCGCCTGCAAGATGACGCCGCAGTTGGAGCAGCGCGAAAGGGAGCGCTTGCCCGGCATGCGCAGAGCGCGCGGGCCGAAGGTCTCGGCGGGCCGGGGAGAATCTTTCTTCTCGTGCTTCTCGCGGCGCGGCTCGCCCCGGTCCTGGTAACCGGGCTGGCGGTATTTTCTGTCGTCTGACACGGGTCCGTTCGGGGCGGGAAGTCCATCCGAAGTGTACTCCAAAGCCGCGGCCCAAGTGTCAACCGCAAGGGCGCGGGCCGGCAGGCCGGCCTTTGGAACTTCGCGGCGCGCGGAGCATCCAACCTGGGGCGGCTTTGCTGCTAAACTTTCTCGAGGAGAAGACTCATGACGGAAAAGGCCATGTTCGGCGCCGGATGCTTTTGGGGCGTGGAAGCGGCATTCCGGGAAGTTGCGGGAGTAGTGGACGCCCCGGTGGGGTACGCCGGGGGCACGCTGCCCAATCCCACGTATCAGGACGTGTGCAGCAAGACCACCGGGCACGCCGAAGTGGTGCAGGTGACCTACGATCCGGAGAAGGTGTCCTACGAAAAGCTGCTGGAGTTGTTCTGGAACATGCACGACCCGACCACGCTCAATCGCCAGGGGCCGGACGTGGGGACGCAGTATCGCTCGGCCATTTTCTTTTATTCCGCGGAGCAGGAGGCGGTGGCACGCCAATCCAAAGAGCAGCAGTTGGGCCGCGTGGCGCGCCCCATCGTGACCGAAATCACCGCCGCGCCGGTTTTCTATCGCGCCGAGGAGTACCACCAGCGCTACTTCGAGAAGCGCGGCGTGAAGGCCTGCCACATCTAGCGGTAACGTTCCCGTCGAATCGAGTTTCCGAGGTTCGCATGACAGAAAAAGTGCGCAAGACGGAAGAAGAATGGAAGCAACTGCTCACACCCGAGCAGTATGCCGTTTGCCGCCAGAAGGGCACGGAGCGGCCGTTTACGGGGGAATATTGCGGCCTGAAAGAAGCGGGGACGTACCTTTGCGTGTGCTGTGGCGCCGAGCTGTTCCGCTCCGAGGGGAAGTTTGATTCGGGGACCGGCTGGCCCAGCTTTTTTGCTCCCGTCTCCGAGGAAAACGTGCGCACGGAAGAAGACAACAGTTACTTCATGCGGCGCACGGAGGTGCTGTGCAACCGGTGCGACGCCCACCTGGGCCACGTCTTTCCGGACGGTCCACGGCCCACGGGCCTGCGCTACTGCATCAACTCGGTGGCACTCAAGCTGAAAAAAGAAGAGTAAGGCCGGTGCGGAACGCCAGCCGGCCGGATGGCGCTAGACCTCGCGTGTACTAAGCAGGGTGTTGATGCCGCCCTGGGCGCGGTAGGTGATTTCCACGCGCTTGCCGCGCGGCAGGGCATTGCGCAGGTCGCCCACCAGAACAACCTGGTTGCGGTCAGCGTTTCCGTCGGAGCTGAGCGTCACGATGGACTTGTTGGGCTGGCCCACGCCCGCCTCGAAAAACAATACCTCTTCGACCAGTCCGCGGCAGGTGTTGGCGCCTTCGGCCGATTGCACGATGCGCGCCGGGGCTGCCGGCTTCGGTTTTTCTCCGCTTTCACTGCGGCCCGTGAATCCGGGCAACAGGCCCTTGTCCTTGAGTTCCAGCAGGACGTTCAAGCCGAAGACGCCGGAGATGGTCACCAGGATCAGCGCTGTGAAAAGGCCGTCCACGGTAAGCACTTCCACGAACAGGAGCAGATACAGAGCCAGCACGAGGGGAAAGATGGACATCAGGATGGAAAGCAGCAGCACGCCCATGTACGGTCTGTCTCCGGGTCCGGCGGGATGAGTGGCAACTCCTTCTTAATCTTACTCACGACCGTGCCGGACAGGGAAGCGGGCTTTGACAGCGCGACTTCGAGCTACGAACTACGGGGTCAGCCGCCCCAGCTTCATGTATCCCATAGGGGGCACGCCGAAGGCATCCGCCACTTTGTTGAAGAAGGCGAAGGCGGCCATGATGTAAACGCCTTCGGCGATCTGCTCGTCGTTCCAGCCGTGCTGGCGGAGGCGCTCCACGTCTGCGGCCGTGACCTGGTCCGCGTGCTCGTTGACGATTTCGGCAAACTGCAGCAGCGCGCGCTCGGCGTCCGTGACCGGAGCGTCGTCCAAATCCCCCACGGCCAGCGCCTGCACGATTTTTTCATCGGCTCCCTGCACCCGCAGGAAGTAGGCGTGTGCGTCGATTCAATACGGGCAGTGGTTCATGGCCGAGACGTAGGTGGCAATCATCTCCTTGGTGCGCCGGTCAAGGTGCCCGTCGGAAAAGTGCACGCAGTCGGCAAACTCCATCACCTTGCGCAGGAAGTCGGGGCGCGCGCTGAAGCACTTGTAAATGCCCGGCACCATGCGGCGCCCGCTCCTGGCGCGCCACTCGTCGTACACCTGGGCGACTTCGCCCGTTGCTTCGGCATCTTCGACCACGCGAATCTTGACCATGGCTTCCTCGCTCCCGCGCTTCATTCTAATCGAAGGCTCCGGATCATTCGTGCGGGCCGGCCGTGCTCGCGATACTTCCCCGACGAGCGGCTTCCTGTTTTTGCTGCGCAATGCGAAGATGGATGGAGTAGTCGCGAATGACCGACACCGCATCCCATCGAGGGCCGATGCTGCCTCGCAATTGCGGGAGTGAGATGGAAAGCAGACTGCCCACGCCGTGGTTTTTTGTGCCGTGCGGGAAGGTACTTCTCACCTCGGTCCTGGCGGTGTTCTTCCTGGGCGCTGTGGGCTGGGCACATCCCCAGTCTGATCGTGCCGACGTCGCGTTGCAGCAAGGCCAGCGGGCGCTGGATGCCGGTGACATCGAGGCGGCAACGCGGAAGCTGGAAGAAGCGCTGGAGCTGGCGCCGGAGCGCGTGGAAATTGCGCGCGCCCTGATGCTCGCCTATCTGCAGGGCCGCCGGCCGGCACAGGCCGCCGAGCTTGGCCGCGAGGCCGTCGCGCGCTGGGCAAACGATGCCGTCCTGCGTCATTGGCTGGGGCTGGCCTACTTTCAGAGCGGCAGAAACCAAGAAGCCCTGGAACAACTGCAGCAGGCGGTGAAGCTGGCGCCCCGCAACGTGGACATCCACCACGATCTGGCGCTGGTTCATCTCGCCGAGCGGCAGCACGAAGCTGCCGCCCGCGCTCTGGAACAGTATTTGAAACGCAATCCACGCTCCGCCCTGGATCGCGTGCTCTTGGGGCGCGCCTACTTGAATTCCAACCGCACGATGCAGGCGATTGCCGAGTTTCAGGCCGCCTTGCGCCTCGACCCGCGCGTGCCGCATGGGCATTACCATCTGGGGTTTGCGTTTGCCAGCCTGGGGCGCAACCGCGAAGCGGTCGCCGAGTACAAGAGGGAGATCGCTGCGGGAGAGCCCAACGCCGAAGCTTTGTATCAACTGGGACACACGCTCCTGGAACTGGGCGAATGGAATGCGGCGGCGGATTTTCTGAAGCAGGCGACGGAACTGGATCCGCGCCGCGCGGATGCGCACTACGACTACGGCAAGGCGCGCCTGCTGTTGGGCGACGTCACCTCCGCCATCGCACTGCTCGAGCGCGCATTGGAACTCGATCCCACGGACCCGAGCGCGCACTATCAACTGGCCCGCGCCTACGACAAGTCCGGGGACACGGAAGCGGCGCGTCTGCACCGGCAACAATTTTCTGAGCTGAAGGCACGCCAGCAGCAGACCGGCGGCATGGCTACAGGGCGGGTTCGCGAATGAGGCGCCAGATCCTGGTGGGGATTGCGGGGCGGATGGCGTTTTGGCTGGTGGTCTTGGGCCTGGTGCCTGGGAGTGCGATTCCCTCCGTTGCGCAGCGGCGCCCGGCGAAGCCACCGGCAGCCTCGAAGGCGCTGCTCTGGGAAGACGTCACGCCAGCGGCGGGCATCGACTTCCACCTGACCTGCGGCACAGCCGAAAAGCTGTACGTCATGGATGCCCTGTGCGGGGGCGTTGCGGTCCTGGACTTTGACAACGACGGCTGGATGGACTTGTTTCTGGTCAACGGGTCGACGCTCGATGGCGTGCGCCGCGGCAAGCATCCCAAGAGCAAGCTGTATCGCAACAATCGCAACGGCACTTTCACGGACGTGAGTGGGTCTTCCGGGCTGGTCCTTGCGGGGTGGGGGATGGGAGCGGCGACGGGGGACTATGACAACGATGGTTGGACC
>CAYRII010000172.1:0-6129 GCA_964424245.1 uncultured Terriglobales bacterium
CCAGGTCCTCGAGCACGTACTTCATCTCCACCGTGGACTTCACCAGCAGGCCGGAAAGCCCTATGGCGTCGGCGCGGTGCTCTTCGGCGGCGCGAATGATCGCGTCCGCCGGCTGCTTGATGCCCAGGTTCACCACGCGGTAGCCGTTGTTGGTGAGAATGATGTCCACCAGGTTCTTGCCGATGTCGTGCACATCGCCCTTCACCGTGGCCAGCACGATGGTTCCCTTCTGGCTGCCGGCGGCGCGCTCCATCCGGGGCTCGAGATACGCCACCGCCTGCTTCATCACCGAGGCCGAATCCAGCACCGAGGGCAGCTGCATCTTGCGCGCGCCGAACAGGTCGCCCACGGTGCGCATGGCGTCGAGCAGGACGGTATTGATCAAATCGAGCGGGGTGTACTGCGCCAGGGCCTCTTCCAGGATGTCTTCCAGCGCCTGCCGCTGCTTGCCCTCGCCCACCGCCTTTTCGCCGTTGATGATGCAGTGCTTCAGGCGGTCTTCGACGGCCAGGCGCGCAACGTCGGCCTTGGGCGCATCGGCTGTTTTCTCCCGCCCGGAGAAGTGGGACATGAAGTTGGCCAGCGGGTCGCCGCTGGAGCGGTCGGCGTAGATGAGTTTTCTGGCGAGTTCAACTTCGACATCAGGAATCTTGTATAACGGATAGATTTTGGAGTAGTTAACAATAGCAATGTCCAGGCCATGATTGACGGCTTCATGGAGGAAGACGCTGTTGAGCACGCGGCGCGCATCCACGGAAAGGCCAAAGGAGATGTTGCTTACGCCCAGGATGGTGGTCACCTGGGGAAGCTCGTGCTTGATGCGGCGCACGGCTTCGAGCGTCTCACGCCCCGCGGTGCGGTACTCCTCCTGCCCCGTGGAGACGGGCAGCGTGAGGGCGTCAAACACCAGGTCCACCGGGCGGATGCCGTACTTTTCCGTGGCCAGGGTGAAGATGCGGCGCGCGATGGCGGCCTTTTTCTCCGCCGTCAGCGCCATGCCCTCTTCGTCAATGGTCAGCGCGATCACGCCGGCGCCATAGCGCCGCGCCATGGGCAGCACTTTGGCGGTGCGCTTTTCGCCGTCCTCCAGGTTGATGGAGTTGATGAGCGCCTTGCCGGGAATGCGCTTGAGCGCCTCTTCCACAATCTCGGCTTCGGTTGAATCCACCAGGATGGGCGCGGGCACGCGCGTGGCAATCTTCTCCAGCACCGCGGTCATGTAGCCCATTTCGTCCTCGCCCACGATGGCGCAGCAGAGGTCGAGCATGTGGGAGCCGTCGGCCACCAGCTTCTTGGCCAGCGCCAGGATGTCGTCGTACTTGCCGCCGCGCACCAGGTTGCGGAAATGTTCCACGCGCGTGGTGGTGTTCATTTCCTCGGCCACGATGAGGGGCTTGGGCTCGAGATCGAGCGGCACGGAGGTGTAGGCGCTGGACGCGGTACGCGCTGCCGCGACTTCGCGCCGCGCCGGCTCCAGGCCGGAGACGGCGCGCACGACGGCCTCCAGGTGGCGCGGCGTGGTGCCGCAGCAGCCGCCCACCACGCGCACTCCGTACTCCTTGACGAAGAGCGTGTGGAACTCCGCCAGCTCTTCCGGAGAGAGCCCGTACACGGCGCGCCCGCCGACGTTCTGCGGCAGCCCGGCGTTGGGCAGCACGGAGACGTGGCGCGTGGAGTTGTGGCAGAGATAGCGCACGGCGTCGTTCATCTCGCGCGGCCCGGTGGCGCAGTTCAGCCCGATGAAGTCCGTCCCGTAGGGCTCAAGCGCGGTGAGCGCGGCGCCAATCTCGGTGCCCAGGAGCATGGTGCCCGTGGCTTCGAGCGTCACCTGCACGGCCACGGGCAGGCGCTTGCTCGCGGCGCGCAGCGCGTCAAAGACCGCGGACAGCGCGGCCTTGGCCTGCAGCAGGTCCTGGGAGGTTTCCACCAGCAGCACGTCCACGCCGCCTTCGATGAGCGCCGCGGCCTGTTCCAGATAGGCAGCGGCCATGTGGTCGAAGGTGATGTGGCCGAGCGACGGCAGCTTGGTCGACGGCCCGATGGATCCGGCCACAAAGCGCCGCTTGCCGTTGGCGGAGAAGTCGCGCGCCACCTCGCAGGCCAGCCGCGCCGCCGTCAGGTTGATCTCGCGCGTTTTCTCTTCCAGCCCGTACTCCGCCAGCACAATGCGCGTGGCGCCGAAGGTGTTGGTCTCCACCACGTCGCAGCCCGCCTGGAAGAATGCGGCGTGCACGCCGCGCACCACGTCGGGGCGGCTGAGCACCAGCAGCTCGTTGCAGCCCTCCTTGCCCCAGAAGTCGTCCACGCTGAGGCCGCACTCCTGCAGGGAGGTGCCCATGGCGCCGTCGTAGACGATGACGCGCTCGGCAACGGAATTGAGAAACGCACTCATAGCTATGAACTTTGAACTACGAACTGTGAACTGAAAAACGCATTCCAGAGCGTCCTAGTCGCGAAGTGTTCGCCGGGAAGCAGAAAAGATCTTCACCAATTCGGTCGCCTCACGGGTTATGTCCTGCAAACGTTTTGCTGGAACAATTCCGCTTTCTGCCAGAAGCTCCAGCCAGTAGACGGTTTCGTCAGCCTCCTCCAGTACGATGCCGAGCTTGGCCACGAACTCCGCGCGGGAGCGGCCGCGCGCCGCGGCCCGGTGGTTCGCCCCGATGGAAGTGCCGGAACGAAGCAGCTGCCGCCCGATGGTCCGCGCTTCCTCGGTCTTCGGCAGGCTGCGCACCAAGCGGATGTTGCGCAAGGCAAAGTCCCTGGTTCGCCGCCGCAACGCTGCCGCAGAATCGTTCATCGTTCAGCGCTCACAGTGCACCAATACTGTTTTCCGCGGCCGACTGGCTCTTTGGGGCGCGCGGAAAAAGCAAACCCGAGATCCCTCGACTCGGGTTTCCCGCGCTGGAGAAAACGCGCGGGAGCCCTCCCTCGCTCGGGATGACAGCTCGAGAGAGGGGGGCGATCCGAATCGAGTTGAGCCGTGCCTTCGGCAGGCTGCGCACCAAGCGGACGATGCGCAAGGCAAAGCCCCTGGTTCGCTGCCGCAACGCTGCCGTGGAATCGTTCATAGTTCAAAGCTCAAAGTGCAAAAGTTCCCCGGGCACCAATAAAAAACGCCGCCCGGCATCAGGGCGGCTGCTGCTTCACCGAGACTTGGGATTCGGAGTTTTCTCCGCACATCGAGCGCATCCGCGCTCCGGGCACCTTGGCAGTCTCCAGCCAGGTTGCCGGACCCGCCGCAGCGGGTCGCTCCCTGATGCTGTCAAGAAGGTAACACCAGCCGGGGCCCGCGGGCAAGATGCCGGCTCGCAGGCCTACTTGGAAGCGGTTTCCGCAAGCTGCGCGGGCAGGGGCGCCAGCAGCTTTTCCTTGCGGTAAACCAGGGTGGAGGCATCGAAGGTGGCGATTTCGAAGTCGTGGCCGTGGGTGATGGCGTCCGTGGGGCAGGCCTCGACGCAATAGCCGCAGAAGATGCAGCGGTTGTAGTCGATGTTATAGACGGAAGCGTAGCGCTCCGCCCCGGAGACGCGCTTTTCCGCGGTGTTCTCCGCCGCCTCGATGTAGATGCAGTTGGAAGGACAGGCGGCGGCGCACAGGAAGCAGGCCACGCACTTCTCCAGGCCGTCCTCGTCGCGCTGCAAGACGTGCACCCCGCGGAAGCGCTCCTCGAACATGGCGCCCTTTCTGGGCCCGGGGCCGTCGGGATAATTCTCCACCACCGTGGGCTGGAACATCTCGCGGAAGGTGACCGACATGCCCTTGGCGATGGCCGCGAAGTCTTTGATCACCGACATAGGTTCAGTTTCAAGTTTCCCCTGGCGAGTGTCAAGCTGAGGACGAAAGCGGCCTCAAGCGCCGAGAACCCACCAAGCCGCACGCCAGGGCTCGAATTGGCGGCGGGAGCCGGGGAGGTGAGGAGCGAGCGCGATGTTCTTGCGCGGGGAGAAGGCGCCGACGGGGACGATGTACCAGGTGTCCTCGGGCTCGATGTAGGCGGCCAGAGTGTCTATTTCCTGTGCCGTATAGGGGCGCTTGAAGCGGCTGCCGCGGCCGGTGGAGATGCGGTAGGCGCGGCCATCGAGCCGGGAAGCCGAGCGGACCTGGACACGGTGCAGCCGGGAGCCGGAGTCGACGATGAAGTCGTAGGGGGCGCTATCTCCCCAAGGCTTGGAGACGATCAGGCCGTGCTGGACGGCCTGCAACAGGAAGCGACTCTCTGCCCGCTCTCCCCGGAGCTTGTGATGGGAGGAGAGGCAGGGCATGCGTTTCTGTTTAGTATAATTCTATAGTAGCATATTGCAGGGGGTAAATGGGACATTTTGGCAAAATTATATTCTTTTTGGAATCAGTGTGATAGAGGAAAAGTGGCGGTCGAGGGGGCTTGACAAGATTGGGGCGGCAGACCCTTGGAGTCAGGGGCGCCCGGCTGGGGCACGTAGTAGGATGGTTCGCGACTCCGTCCGCCAACGGCGTTTCTGGAGGAATATTCGGCAAAGGAGTTCTCTATGCCGCGTCCGGCAAGCGCGAAGGCTCTCGACCTCAGGCAGTCTCTGGCGGCGGCCTTTGCCGTCAACGAGCGCATGAACCAGATGGTGCTGGAGCAACTACACCCCGCCGCGTGGCGGAGTAAGCCTCCCGGAAAGCGGGTGCGCAGCATTGCCGATATCTTTGCCCACGTGCACAACATCCGGCGCAAGTGGGTGCGCCTTTCCGCGCCCGGGATGAAGCTGCCCGCGCCGCTGCAGCATACGCGCTGCACGCCGCAACAGGCGCGCAAGGCGCTGGCAGAGAGCGCACGCTGCTGTTTGCAAATGATTGCCGGGTCACTCACCGGCTCCGGCCAGACGAAGAAACAGTTTCTGCGCGACGGATGGGCGCGTCCCTGGCCCGCGGGCGTGGCCATGGTGGCTTACATGATCAGCCACGAGGCGCACCATCGCGGGCAGGTGTGCATGCTGGCGCACCAGCTTGGGCATCCGCTTACCGATGGGTACAAAATCTGGCTCTGGGAAAAACTCTACAGCGAGTGCGGCTTCGACGGGCCGCGCTGACGCGGCAGGACGCGGCCGAGGGCGGCGGCGCCACGCGCAGGAGCCTACTTCTTCCCTTCGCGCATTCCCATGATGATTCCCATGACCACGCCGGCGCCTATGCCCAGCCCGATGGAAAGGTACATGTTGCCCATGCTCATGCCGATGGCGACACCCGCCACCGCGCCCATCACCACTCCAATACCCAGATGCTTGCCCATAAGATTCCTCCGTGATCAGTTCTCGGTTCTCAGTTCCCAGTTCTCGGTTCTCAGTTCCCAGTTCTCAGATCATAAATCGCAAATCACTCGCAGAAGCAGATTCCTCGCTGCGCTCGGAATGACAAGATTCTTTTTTGGCCCGGTCGCCGGTACATTCTCAATCCAACCCCAACTCCTTCCACTTCCTGTCCACCAAAGCCTTGGTCTTCTCATCCATCAGAATCTCATCCGGCCAGGGGCGGGTGAAGCCTTCGGTGGCCCACTTGCGCGTGGCATCAATCCCCATCTTGGAGCCGTAGTTGGGCAGGCGCGAGGCGTGGTCGAGCGAATCGATGGGGCCGAGGGTGAACTGGATGTCGCGCTCAGGATCGATGTGGTTCAGCGCCTTCAGCGCCACCTCTCCCAGGTCCTGCACGTTGACGTCTTCATCCACCACCACGATGCACTTGGTGAACATGGCCTGGCCGAGGGACCAGATGGCGTGCATCACCTTGCGCGCCTGCCCGGGATAGGACTTGCGGATGGAGACCAGCATGAGGTTGTGGAAGATGCCTTCGACGGGCAGATTGATGTCTACGAGCTCGGGAATGGTGAGGCGCATGAGGGGCAGGAAGATGCGCTCCACTGCCTTGCCCATCCAGGCGTCCTCCATGGGCGGCTTGCCCACGATGGTGGTGGAATAGACCGGCTCCTTGCGATGCGTGATGCAGGTGACGTGGAAGACGGGATAGTCGTCCTCCAGCGAATAGAAGCCGGTGTGGTCGCCGAAGGGGCCCTCGGTGCGCAGCTCGTCGAGCTCGACGTAGCCTTCGAGCACGATCTCCGCCGTGGCGGGGACTTCGAGGTCCACGGTTTAGCACTTGACGAGTTCGACC
>CAYRII010000173.1:0-6066 GCA_964424245.1 uncultured Terriglobales bacterium
CTTCCGTGGTGTAGAACTCCAGGCGCAGCACAATGCCAAAGCGCGAGCGCAGCGGTCCGGAAAGCAGCCCGGCGCGCGTGGTGGCGCCCACGAAGGTGAAGGGCGGCACCTCGATGGTGTGGGTGCGCGCCGACGGGCCCTGGCCGATGATGATGTCCAGCCGGTAGTCCTCGAGCGCGGAGTAGAGCAGCTCTTCGAGCGCGGGCTGCAGGCGGTGCACCTCGTCGAAGAACATCACCTGGCGCAGGCGGATGTTGGTGAGGATGGCGGTGAGGTCGCCCTTAATCTGCAGGACGGGCGCGGAGGTCTGCTGGAATTCGACCGCCAGCTCGTTGGCGATGATGGAGGCCAGCGTGGTTTTGCCGAGTCCCGGCGGGCCGTAGAGCAGCACGTGGTCCAGCGCCTCGCCGCGCGAGCGCGCCGCCTCGATGGCCACGGAGAGGTTTTCTTTCACCTTGGCCTGGCCGATGAACTCGGCCAGCCGCCGCGGGCGCAGCTTGAGCTCAAAAGAAGCGTCGTCCTCGACCGCCTGCGCGGAAACCACGCCGCGCTTCAACTCAGGGTTGTCCTTGGCAGAAGCCACGCTGCTCGGATAGTAAGACGAAACCGGCAATCAGGCAACGCGAAGAATGGTTTACCGCGGAGCACGCGGAGGACGCCGAGAAGGCCTCATGTGCCTGCGGACTTGAAAATCCAGGGTCGCGTGCATCCGCGGCTAGGGCTCTTCGCGCGTGGCGCCCACTTCGGCGAGCACTTCGGTTTGCGGCGCTGCCGGGTCGGTGTAGAAGACGCGCACCAGCCGCGCGCGGTAGCGATAGTTGCGCAGGATGGCGGAGGCGGGCTCGAAGCGGCGGAACCACGCCACCTTGTCCCACTTGCCGGACTTCTGCGCCCAGACCTCGTAGTGCTGCCACGAGGGCGGCGGCGGGTTGGATGTGTCAGACACAGGGCGTCGTACGGGAGGCCACGCATTGTACGACGGATCAGCAAGCAGGGAAACTGTGTTGCCAGGGCCAGCATTCCGGGCAGGCACTGCGGGGCGAAGAAATCCGGATGTTGTTGCCGATGACGGCTGAGCGCTGACGGCGGACTGCGCTTTACTCGTCCACCTCCACCACCTCGCCGCGCTCCGCCTTGGCCTGCGCGATGATTTTCTCCTGGAGCTGCTGCGGGACGATGTCGTAGTGGTCCATCTCCATGGAGAAGGAGCCGCGTCCCT
Source organism: uncultured Terriglobales bacterium (assembly GCA_964424245.1). Lineage (GTDB taxonomy): Bacteria > Acidobacteriota > Terriglobia > Terriglobales > Acidobacteriaceae > CAYRII01. The sequence goes on from CAYRII010000173.1 coordinate 1,220, forward strand.
GGGTGAGCGAAGTGATGTCGGCGCCGTAGGTGAGCATCTCCGCCATGGGAACCTGGGCGCGCACGATGGTCTTGCCGGCCTTGTTGTCCATGCCCTGAATGCGCCCGCGGCGCGAGTTGAGGTCGCCCATGATGGAGCCGGCGAACTCGTCGGGCACGGTGATTTCCACCTTCATGATGGGTTCGAGCAGCGTGGGCCGCGCCTGCTCCATGGCCTTGCGGAAGGCCAGCCGCCCGGCCACCTTGAAGGATAGCTCGTTGGAATCCACATCGTGATAGGAGCCGTCGTAGAGGATCACCCGGAAGTCCACCACGGGATAGCCCGCCAGTTGGCCGCGCGCGGCGGCCTCGATGATGCCCTTCTCCACCGCGGGAATAAAGTTGCGCGGGATGGCGCCGCCGAAAATGTCGTTGACGAACTCGAACTGGCCGCCGCGGGGCAAGGGCTCCATCTTGATCTTGCAGTCGCCAAACTGCCCGTGGCCTCCGGTCTGCTTCTTGTGGCGGCCGTGCGCGTCGGCCTTGGCGCGGATGGTCTCGCGATACGGCACCTTGGGCGCCTTCAGGTTCACCTCGGTGTGGTAGCGCTTCTTCAGCTTGCTGACGATCACCTCGATGTGCTGCTGGCCGGTCCCGGCCAGGAGAAACTCCTTGGTCTGCGGGTCGCGGAAGAAGCGCATCATGGGGTCTTCTTCCATCATCTTGTGGATGCCGTTGGAGAGCTTGTCTTCATCGGCGCGCGTCTTGGGCTCGATGGCGAAGGTGACGGCGGGCTCGGGCAGCGCCACCGGGGGATACTCGATGGGATGGGCCTTCTCGCCCAGCGTGTCGCTGGTGTGCGTATCCTTCAGCTTGGCCACCACGCCAATGTCGCCGGCGTGCAGCTCGGCCACTCCCACCGTGTCCTTGCCCTGCATCACGGCGATGTGCGCCAGCTTTTCTCCCGAGTTGCGCGTGAAGTTCTGCACCGTTACGTCGTTCTTCAGCACGCCGGAAAAAACCTTGAAGCAGGAAATGCGTCCCGCAAACGGATCCGAGACCGTCTTGAAGACGTAGAGGGAGAGCGGCTCGGAGTCCGCCACCTTGCGCGTGGCGGGTTCGCCATCGCCGGCCACGGCGCGCGCCTGCACCGCGGGGCGCTCGGCGGGCGAAGGCAGGTAGTCCGCAATAAAGTCCAGCACCCGGTCGGCGCCCACGTTGCCCAAACCCGAAGCGTAGAGCACGGGGACAATGCGCCGGTCGCGCACCGCCTCGTGCAGGCCGCCGGTGAGGTGCTCGTCGCTGATCGTGCCCTTGTCAAAAAACTCCTCCAGCAGCGCGTCGTTGCCCTCGGCGATCAGCTCCACCAGTTTTTCGTGGGCCGCCTTGGCAACCCCGCCCATCTCCGCCGGAATCTCGCCTTCCGTGGCCCGCCCGTCGCCGCCCAGCTCGCAGGTATAGGCCTTCATCTTCACCAGGTCCACCACGCCGCCGAAGGTTTTCTCGCTGCCGATGGGAAGCTGCACCGGGATGACGGCGCGGCCGAACGCCTCCGTGAGCGAGTCCAGCAGGCGGCCGGCGTCGGCGCGGTCGCGGTCCATGCGCGTGGCCACGATGGCGCGCGGCAGTTGGAACTCGTCGGCGTAGGCCCACACGCGCTCCGTGATCACCTCCACCCCGCTCACCCCGTCCACCACCACCAGCGCGGACTCGGCGGGCACGGCGAGGGCGATCTTGGCTTCATGCACGAACATGTTGAAGCCCGGCGCGTCCAGCAGGTTGATCTTGTTCTTCTGCCACTCCGCCCAGGCCAGGCCGGTGGAGATGGTCATGCCGCGGGCGATTTCTTCCTCGTCGTGGTCGGTTACGGTGGAGCCGTCGTCCACGCGCCCCAGGCGCTCCGTGGACCCGGCCACGTGCAGCATAGCGGCCACCAGAGAAGTTTTGCCGGCGTGTGAGTGGCCCACCAGCGCCACGTTGCGGATGTTCGTGCTTTCGTAAACCTTCACTCACCACTCCTTTCAGGCCACTGCCCCAAAACCCGGAGCAGGAAACCCGGAAGCATGCCGGCGGCGGCCTTCGGTGCCGGTTCCGGAGCGTCCGCGCGCCTGAACGCGCGGCCATGAGGCTCGAAACCGAAGATGCTAACACACGGCAAAATCGGGGCTCAACCGCAGTGGCCGCGTCCGTGTGCGAGAGCCAGCACAAGCGCTATTCCGCAAGCTTCGCGAATTGCAATCCAATTCGCCTCCGGCTGCGTACAAGAGACGGCTTTCTCTTGTTTCCCATTCCTTTTCGGAGGCGATTGCATGCACAAGAAACATCTTTCCCTGGCGCTGGTCGTGTGGCTGGCGCTTGCCGCCGTGAGCGCGCCCGCGCAAATGGCCAAACCGGAAACTCTCTACAAGCGGCTGGGCGGCTACGACGCCCTGGCCGCCGTTACCGACGACTTCTTGAACCGCCTGGCCACCGACGCGCAGTTGGGCCGCTTTTTTGTGGGCGCCAGCGCCGACTCGCAGAAAAAAATCCGGCAGCACATTGTGGACTTCCTCTGCCAGGCCACCGGCGGTCCCTGCATTTACCACGGCCGCGACATGAAGACGTCGCACGCCGGGCTCAAGATCACGGAAAACGACTGGCAGTCGACGGTCAAGCACCTGGTAGCCACGCTGGACAAGTTCCAGCTGCCGAAGAAGGAAAAAGACGAGGTGCTGGCGGCTATCTCGGCGCTCAAAGCCGACATCGTCGAACAGAAGTAAGGAACGGAGTCCACAGCGGGACCACGCGCCGGGCCGTGGTCCCGGAGCTGATCTTCGCCCCCAACCATCGCTGGGAGATCAAGGCCGACGTGCCGCTCGGCGCCACCGATGAGACCCCTGACGTCGGCTTCCAGTTTCAGCTAACATGGAAGTTCGGCACAGACGGCGGCAGGCAATGATCCATCTCGCCGCCGCGCGCCCGCGCAAAACTGAGGTAACCGGCGGGACGCTGCCGACATCCAAGCAGGGAGCACCGGAAAGGGGTCGGGATGGGACACAGGGCAGGTCGTACGGCGGGACTCTTGATGCTGGCGGCGCTGGTGCTGGGCCTGGCTGCAAGCGCCCAGGACCAGTCGGCGCTCAAGCCGCCCAAGGGCGCGAAGGTCGCCATCGTGGTCTTCGAAGACCTGCAGTGCCCGGACTGCGCGCGCGCGGCGCCGCTATTGGCCGAGGCCGTGCGCGTCTACAAGATCCCGCTGGTGCGCCACGACTTCCCCCTGCCGCAGCACAACTGGGCCTTCGAGGCGCACGTCTTCGCGCGCTGGTTCGACGGCAAGTCCAAAACCGTGGGCGACGAGTTCCGCGAGTACATTTTCCGCAATCAGCCCCAGATCACGCGCGAAAACCTGCGCGGCTTTGTCGAGCGCTTCGCCCGAGAGCACAAACTGGCGCTGCCTTTTCTGGTGGACCCGCGCGGCGAATTGGCCGCCAAGGTGAAGGCCGACTACGCTCTCGGCCAGAAGACCGGCGTTTCGCACACGCCCACCATCTATGTGGTCAGCGAAACCACGCGCGGCGCGCCCTTCGTCGAGGTGGTGGACCGCTCGCAGTTGTTTCGCCTGATTGACGACATGAAGCGCGCGGCCAGGTAGCGCAGCCTTGCGGGGGTGGGTGAGTCTGATGTTTGCGAGGTAAGGTTTACTCGACGACTGAGCAGGCATCATCAACATTCAGCCGCATAGAGAGCTTGACAGTCTCGCCAGTCTTCAACTTGATTCTTTTGGGCTTTGCTACAAAACAATGATGGGCTGCGAGTAGCTCGTAACGGCCGGGCTGGAGATCCTCGAACCTAAAACGCCCGGTGCCATCAGTTTGCGTCTTCCAAGTCTGCAGTGTGCGAAGGTTTACAAGCAGGACAGAGACATTGGAGAAAACTGCGCCCTGCATGTCAACAGCTGTCCCCTCGATCTTGCCTCGCACGTCTTGAGCAAAGGAAAAGGTCCCGAGTGCGGTTACCAACACGCAAACGCAAAGTTTGTGCATGGAGGAGTATCTACAACTTCCTCAGCGCCTCGAACACATCTTCGTTGGGCGGCTGTTCGCCCAGTTCGTATCGCCGGCTGAAGGCGATCTTGCCCTGCTTGTCCACCAGGAACACCACGCGATCGTTGATGCCGGGCAGCGGCGGTCCTTCGCGCAGAATTCCGTACTGCATCGCCGTCGCCGCGTGCGGCCAGAAGTCGCTGCACAGGGGATAGCGCAGCATGCCGATGTCATGTTTCTGCCACGCGATGTGGCTGAAGATTGAATCCACGCTGATGCCCACGACCTGGGCATCGTAGCCGGCGAACTTCTCGAGGTCCGTGTTGTACGCCGGCATCTGCGCGCTTCAAGTCGGCGTCCAGTTCAGCGCGTAGAAGGCCAGCACCACGTTCTTCTGCCCGCGAAACTCGCTCAGCTTCACGCGGTGCTTCTCCTCGCCCGTCACCGCGGGCAGGTCGAAGTCGGGAGCCATCTCGCCCACCTTCAGGATCGGCATCCTGCCTCCACAAAAAGAAGCCGGCTTGCTCTGCCGGCCGCGAATGCACAGTGTACCAGCGAACCCCGCGCGGGCAAGGCCTTCGCCGGGACATTCATGGCCCTTTAACAAGTTCGGGCGCGCCAACCGGCCCGCGCGGGCCAGGGAAAGCGCGCCCTTGAATACCGCCGATTCAGGCTGCCGATACGGCCTCCGCAGCTCCTTTCTTCGAGCGCCCTGATTTCACTGGACGCCCAGAGGCCAGTTCGAAGCGGTCGAGGTCCATCACCTTGGCCCACGCCGTCACGAAGTCGGCCACGAATTTCTCATTCGCGTCGGCAGCGCCATAGACTTCGGCCAGCGCGCGCAGCT
>CAYRII010000174.1:0-6049 GCA_964424245.1 uncultured Terriglobales bacterium
TGAATCCCTTCGCCGGGGTGAAGCAATCCATCGAATTGGCAGGGCCGCGCGCTGCAACGCAGGCGCACCTCACCCTGCCGGTGCTCTACGTAAACCTCGAAGAGGGCGAGAGCGTGGAGGCCTCAGCTACGGCGGCAGCGGAGGGAGTGGAGGAAAAACCGATGCCGGTGAAGCTGTTGCCGCAATATCGCTACCGCATCGTGCGCATGAAGCGCAAAAAGGACAAGCGCGAGGTGGGGAACCTGAAGGTGGCGTTTACGGGAAGAATGTCGCAGCAGCAGCAGATCGTGCCGGCACGGATTGAGGAGATCTCAGGCGGCTGGTACAAGGTGACGCCGGCGGCGCCGCTTGAAAAAGGCGAGTATGCGCTGGTGGAGATTCTGGGCGAAAAAGAGATCAACCTCTACGTGTGGGACTTCGGCGTGGACCCGGAAGCGCCCGCCAACCCCGGGGCCTGGAAGCCCGCCGAGACGCGGGCCATCGAGGACAAGCCGCCGGAGCTGAAGGAACGGAAAGAAAAGTAGAAGGACGCCGGGAAGCACTCCAAGATCCAAAAGGGAAATCTATTTCAGCAGCCCGTGCTGGGTGACGGCTATGTTGTCGCGGGTGGAGTTCTTGACCATGTACATCATCTCGTCGGCCTGGCGGATGATTTCGTGCGCGCTCTTGGCGTCCTCGGGGTAGGAGGCGATGCCCATGCTGGCGCGGACCTTGAGATCGAGGTTTTCCTCCTGCAGAAAGAGGCTCTGGCGGAAGACGTCCTGGAGGCGGCGAGCCACGACCATGGAGGCGTCCTTGCCGGTCTGCGGCAGGAGGATGACGAACTCGTCGCCGCCGTAGCGAAAGGCGTAGTCGATAAGGCGGAGGTGGATTTTGATCTTGAAGCCGATTTCCGTGAGCAACTTGCTGCCCACCAGGTGGCCGTGGGTGTCGTTCACCTGCTTGAAATGGTCGAGGTCGATGAAGACCACGCTGAACTCGTAGCCGAAGCGGGCGGAGCGGTAGACCTCGGCTTCCAGGGTCTTATAGAGGTGGCGGGCGTTGTAGAGGCCGGTGACGTCGTCGGTGATGGTGAGTTCCTGAATCTTTTCCACGGAGCGGGCGTTATCAATGGCGATGGCGGCGTAATCGCAGAGCGAGTTCAGGAAGAACATGTCGCTGTCGCTGAAGTTTTCCACCACGCAGTTGATGAGCTGGATGACGCCCAGGATGCGCTGCTTGGACTTGAGAGGAATGCAGATGATGGAGCGCGTCTGCCACTTGGTCATCTCGTCAATGCGCTTGGCGAAGCGCGGGTCCTTGTAGACGTCGGGTACGATGAGGGACTCGCCGTGCTTGGCCACCCAGCCGGCAATGCCCTCGCCCACCTTGAGGCGCACGGACTTGAGCGAGGCCGAAGCCTCACCCACCGCAATGGCGAAGTAGAGCTCGTCCTTGACCTCATCCACCATAAGCAGGGACCAGGTGTCCGGCTGGAAGAACTCGGCCATTTTTTCCATGATGGTCTGCAGGACGGAATCGAGGTTCAGGGACGAGGTAAGGGCCTTGGCCACATCGTGGAAGATGGCCACTTCCTGCATCTGCCGTTTGCGGTCGGTGGCGGCCTCAGTCATTACATGCGTTTCCCTGGCGCAAGTGCGGAATGCCAATTGGCGCGTATTATATGCGCTCGAAAACCGGCGGAGCAACAGAAGAAAGCTGGAAGAAAGTCCCGGAGAACCACGGTGCAAACGTGTGAAGCCGTTGCAGAAAAAGACAGTTAGGGGGGAATCCGTTTGACACTCCCAGCCGCCAAACCTATGATGGCCGCGATTCAGCGGCAGGAGCGGGCGGATGGGAAACTTCGGAACCAGGATCAAGCGCGAGCGCGAAATGCGCGGCATCACGCTGGAAGAGATCGCCTCGGCCACCAAGATCGGCACGCGCTCGCTGCAAGCGCTGGAAGACGAGCAGTTCGACCGCCTGCCGGGAGGCATATTCAACAAAGGGTTTGTGCGCGCCTACGCCAAATACCTTGGCATTGATGAAGAGCAGGCGGTGGCGGACTTTCTGGCGGCATCCGGCGCAGGCGAGCTGGAGGCGGCCGAGGAAGAACCGGAAACAGGGGGCGAGAGCCGGCTGACCGACCGGCGGGTGTGGCTGCCCATCCTGGCGGTGGTGCTGCTGGTGCTGGCGGCGTTTGCGGCCTGGAGGGTGTATGCCGCGGGCGGAGCAGCCCTGTTCGAGGGCATTGTGGTGCAGGTGCGGGCGCCGAAGACCGCCACGGCGGTTCCGGCGGGCGACAGGTCCGCGCCGGCGGTCGTTCCGGTCGCGGCCACGAAATCCGACGGTGGCCAGACTCGGAAGCAAGAAGAGGCCGATACAGCAACCGCTCGCGAGGATGACGCCGGGCCGGCGGAGAGTGCGGGCGACGGCATCCGGCTGCACATTCGCGCGCTGCAGGACGCCTGGATTGCGGCGGAGGTCGATGGCGAGCGCCAGGAGTGGTCGCTGCACGCCGCGGCGGAAAAGCAGGTGTACGCGCAGGAGCGGGTGGTTCTGACGGTGGGCAATGCCGGAGGGGTGGAGATTTCCTACAACGATGAAGTGTTGCCGGTTCTGGGGCAGGAACGGCAGGTGCGCACCCTGACCTTCACGCGGGACGGATGGCAGCCATGAGTAGGAGCCAGGCCTGATGTCGCGCATGATAGACATGATCCGGCAGTCGGCGGTGCCGGCGAACGTGATGCGTTCGGCGGCCATGGGAGCGCTGGCAGTGCCGCCGGCGGAAATGATCGAGATTCTCGTCCTTCTCACCAAGAATCCGGTGTTCGCGGAGCAGGCCAAGATGACGCTGGCGGGCTGGGACGAAGCGGCTTCGCTGGCGGTGGCAGGCGATGTGGCGACACCGTGGGAGGTGCTGGAGTACATGGTGGCACCGGCCAACCGGCGGCCCAAGCTGGTGCCGGCGCTGCTAGAGAACCCCACGGTACGCGAGGCGCGGCTGGTGGAGATGGCACAGGCGCAATCGGTGGAAACCCTGACCATGATGCTGGCCAGCGCGCGGGTGCGAGGCTCCACCGACGTGCTGCACGCGCTGGCCACCAATCCGCACCTTCCGGATGAGGGTTTGACGGCGGTGAAGGCAGCTTTGGCGGCGCTGGGAGAAAGCGCGGCGGAGCTAGCGGCGAGCCTGGAAAGCAGCGGCGGCGAACAAGGGAAGTCAGAGTACGAGATCGAGCACGCGAACGAGATCCAGGCCGAGGAAGGGAAATCCTTCGAGCTGGTGGGCGGAACGGCGGACGATCAGGAAGCCATTGCGGCTCCGGAGGCGCCGGCGAAAGAGCCGGAAGCAGCGGCGGTTGCGGTCAAGAAGGCAGAGGGCGGAGACGAACGCGAGCGGATTTCGACACTGCAGAAGATTGCGCGCCTGTCGGTGGGCCAGCGGGTGCAACTGGCCATGAAGGGCAACAAGGACGAACGCTTCATCCTGATTCGCGACGGCTCCAAGGTGGTGAGCCACGCGGTGCTGGAATCGCCCAAGCTTTCCGACGCCGAGGCGGAGACCTATGCGGGCATGAAAAACGTGCAGGAGAGCGTGCTGCGCGCCATCGCCTCCAAGCGGAAATTCATGAAGAGCTATGCCGTGATCCGCGCGCTGGCGAACAATCCACGCTGCCCGCTGGATTTGTCGCTCACGCTGCTGAACCACCTGATGGTGCACGACCTGAAAAATCTGGGCATGAACAAGAACATCTCCGAGACGCTGCGCAAGATGGCGAGCAAGCTGCACAGGCAGAAGTCGGCGCCTCCGGGCGCGAAGAAAACGGACTAGGAAGGCTAGCGGCGGCGGAAGACGTTTTCGTCCTTGCCAAAAGCGCCGGGCTGGGAGCCGTAACGCAACAGAAAACGCTGCAGCTCCCGGGTGGAGGCGGTGAGAACGATCTGGCCATCCACCCATTCGAATGCCAGAGGCGGGCGGCGGGAGCGGCGCAGCAGGTCGCGCAGCCACTCATGATCCAGGCTTGCCATGCGCAGGGTGTCCTGCTCCCACTGCACTCTCCAGATGCTATGAGAGGGCAGGAAATGGTCGTCGACGGAGTCGTCGAACGGCATCACGTCAAGATAGTAGCTCTCGCCGATCTTGCCCATGGCTACGCGGTATTGGCGGGTGCGGCCGGGCTCGCGGAATTCGGCATTGTAGGCGTTCTCGCCGTGACGCGTGAAGACGACGGAAACGTCGGCCTCGTTCTGCTGCACCCAGGCGCCGAGCAGGGCAGGCTCAAAGACCAGTTCGTGCTGCGTAAACAGAGGATGCAGGGAACGGACGAAGCACCCCGTGAGCAGGGTTCCTGCCAGAAGCGCCGCCAGGGCCCAGCCTGTCGCTGCTCGGATGCGCGCCATGCCGGAAAAGGTCCCGCACAAAAATATACGACTGCAAGACGCAGAAAGCGACCCTCGACTCTTTTACAATGCAAGGTCGCACGGAGACGGCAGAGCGAATGAAGCCTGCAACCGACCAAGACGAAATCCACAACCTGCTGCAGCGGGCCAAGGTGATCGCGGTGGTGGGACTCTCTTCCAGCCCGCTGCGGCCGAGCTACGGCGTGGCTGCCTACCTGCAAACGCAGGGTTATCGCATCATCCCGGTGAATCCCAACATTCGCGGAGCGCTGGGAGAAAAGGCGTATCCCTCGCTGGCCGAGGTGCCGGAGAAAATCGACATCGTGGACATCTTCCGGAGGCCGGAGTTCGTGCCGGAAGTGGTGGAGCAGGCGCTGGCGCTCAAAGTTCCGGCCATCTGGATGCAGGAATCGGTGATCCACGAAGAAGCGGCGGAGAAGGCCCGGCAGGCGGGCGCGCTGGTGGTGATGGATCGCTGCATTCTGAAAGAACACCGGGCACGCTTCGCCTGACGAGTACCGAGTACTTAGTCCTTCGCAGGTTTGTCCTTTGCGACGCCCAACCGGCGGCGGCGGATTTCCTCAATCTTCTTCCTCAGCTCCGCTTCCACGCCTTCTTTCGTTGGGTGGTAATAGCGGCGCCCACGCAGGTTCTCCGGCAGGCACTCCATGTCCGCCACTTTGCCTTCGAGGTCGTGGGCATACTGGTAGTCCTTGGCGTATCCCATGGCCTTCATCAGGCCAGTGGGAGCGTTGCGCAAGTGGAGCGGGACGGGCGCAGCTGCGGTCTGTTCGACGTCCTGGTGGGCGGCGCCGTAGGCGGTGTAAAGGGCGTTGGACTTGGGAGCGAGCGCCAGGTAAACCGCGGCCTGAGCCAGCGCCAGATTGCCCTCGGGCATGCCGATAAAATCCACAGCGTCGCGCGCGGCCATGGCGAGCGCGAGCGCCTGCGGGTCGGCCAGTCCGATGTCCTCGACCGCCATGCGCACCAGGCGCCGGGCGACGTAGAGCGGGTCTTCGCCGGATTCGAGCAGGCGCGCCAGCCAGTAGAGCGTGGCGTCAGGATCAGAGTTGCGCACCGACTTGTGCAGCGCGGAGATGAGATTGTAGTGCTCTTCGCCGTGCTTGTCGTAGAGGAGGACGCGCTTCTGCAGGGCGTCGCGGAGAATTTCCGGAGTGATCTCGGCGGTAGCGCCGGCGGGAACGCCTTCGCGGGCCAGTCCGGCGGCGACTTCGAGCACGTTGTAGGCGCCGCGGGCGTCGCCGCTGGCGTAGCTGGCCGCCAGAGCCAGCGCGGAATCGGCCACGCGAAGGTCCATTGCGCCCAGGCCGCGCTCGCGATCCGCGAGGGCGCGGCGCAGCAGAAGGACAATCTGCTCCTCGCTCAGGGGATGGAGGGTGTACACGCGGCAGCGGGAGAGCAACGCGGAGATGATTTCAAACGACGGGTTTTCGGTGGTGGCGCCGATGAGGCGGATGTTGCCGCGCTCCACGTGGGGCAGGAAGGCATCCTGCTGCGCCTTGTTGAAGCGGTGAATCTCGTCGATGAACAGCAGCGTGCGGGTGCCGTACTGGCGGGCCTTCTCGGCATCGGCCATCACCAGCTTGATTTCCTTGATGCCGGAGAGCACGGCGGAAAACTCGACGAACTCGGAGCGCGTGGCACG
>CAYRII010000175.1:0-5986 GCA_964424245.1 uncultured Terriglobales bacterium
TTCCATTCCACTGGAAGATCTGGAGGACGGCGACGGCAACCGCCTGGCCAAGTTCGTGCCGGAAGGAATCGAAGGCCGCGTGCCTTACAAGGGAACACTCTCCGCCATGGTGCACCAGCTGGTGGGCGGGCTGCGCTCGGGGATGGGCTACTGCGGGTGCGCCACCATCGAGGAACTGCAGCAGAAGGCGCGCTTCGTGCGCATTTCGGGCGCGGGGCTGCGGGAAAGCCACGTGCATGACGTGATCATCACGCGCGAGGCGCCCAACTATCGCGTGGAGTAGGCGCCCAGCCATTCACCCATCTACTCCAAATCACTTGCCGGGATGGAACACTTCTGCCCTGCGGCGCGCCGCGTGGCACTGGCTTCCGCCTCTGCTCTGGATGTCCATGATCCTGGTGGCCTCGAGCGACCTACTGTCTTCCTCCACCACCGAACCGCTGCTGGCCAAGCTTCTGCGGGAACTTTTTGGGCCTGTTGCCTATGCCAAAGTGCGTTTGATCAATCGCGTGCTGCGCAAGATCGGTCACTTCCTGGCGTATGCCGTTTTGAGCCTTCTCTCCTCCCGCGCAGCGCGACGCGCGGCGCAGGAACGGGACGGCGAGCTTCCTCGCTGGACGTGGCGATGGGCAGCCTGCGCGGTTGGACTGTGCCTGGTAACTGCCGTGGCTGACGAGCTGCATCAGAGCTTCACCGAGGAGCGCACCGGCAACGTGCTGGACGTCCTGATCGACATGGCCGGAGCGACCGTGGCGCAAGTGGTGCTGGCCATTCGCGCCCGTCGCCGGAGCAATCCGCCAGCCGCCAACTCCTAGTGCGACGAGTCGCTCGAAGCTGCCGTCGCCGCGCGGGGCGCGAGTAACAGCATCACGGCGGCGACCACGGCCAGCGTGGCGGAGAGCGAGAGCGGCAGCGCCGCGCCCCAGCGCTTCCAGAGTTCGCCTGTGGCCAGGCTGGCTACCAGCACGGCTCCGCTCAGCACAAAGTGAAAGAGCCCGAAGGCGCGGCCACGCGCACCCTGGGGAACGCTCTCCGCCACCAGGGCACGCAACACGGGATTGGTGAGCGCGTAATAGAGCCCGTAGAGGGCCATGCCGCCCCAGAGAGCCGCGCGCGAAGGCGCAGCCGCGAAGACTGCGTAGACGAAAGCGTAGACCAGAAATCCGGCAGCGGCCACAAACCGCTTGTCGACGCGGTCGGCGAGCCGGCCCGCAGGCCAGGAAGCGACCGCATACACGACGTTGAAGACCAGACCCAGGAGAGGCGCGTAAGCGGCGGCGAAGCCGGACTCCTGGGCGCGCAGCACGAGAAACATGTCGCTGGAATTTCCCAGCGAGAAAATTCCTACCGCGGCCAGGACCCAATAGAAGCTTGCAGGCAGAGGCGCAACGGAGGCGGGTGCGCCGTCAGGCGGCGCAGCCGGTGCGACGGAAACTGTTGTGCCGGTTTCTTTGGCTGCGAACGCGACCAGCGCGACGCTCAGCAGGCCGGGCACGGCAGCGGCCCAAAAGACTCCGCGCAGACTGAAGTGCGAGAGCACCCAGAGCGCGAGCAGAGGCCCGGCGATGGCGCCCGCCGAGTCCATGGCCTGAAGAATGCCGAAGCTCGCGCCCAGGCGCTCGCGGGGAACGGACTCGGAAAGCATGACGTCGCGCGGCACGCCGCGCACTCCCTTGCCCGCGCGGTCGGCGAAGCGAATCAGAAATACGTGCCACCACGCCGTGGCCACAGCCAGCAGCGGCTTCACCGCGTTGGCAAGGGCGTATCCGAACACCACAAGAGGCTTGCGCCGCGGGAAGCGATCGGTGACGTATCCCGCACCGAGCTTGGCAAAAGAGGCAACGCTTTCCGCGACGCCCTCGATGAGGCCGAGTTGCGCCGGGCCCGCTCCCAGCGACGTGAGAAAGGCGGGCAGCACCCAGTAGCCCATCTCTGTGGCCGTGTCGTTGAGAAATGACGTGGCGCCAAAGATGGGAACGTTGCGGCGAGTCCCGGAGTTGAAACCGCGAGCCATACGCGCACGTTTGTATCACGCAGGAAGAACTGAAGCCACGGCCGCCACGAGGAATCTTCCGGGAAGCAAAAACGCACCCTGTAAAAGGATGCGTTCCTGATCAGCGAACCTCTCGCTTTGCGCAAGAAGAGGCGCCTGAACTACTTTTCTTCTTTGGGCTCCTCGCCTCCGGACTGCTCTTCCAGAGCCTTGCGGGTGGATTCGGCGCGCTTGGCTCGGGCCTCGGCGCGCTTTTCGCGCTTTTTCTGCTGCAGTTTCTCGCTGCCCAGCAGCTCGATGAAGGCCTTTTCCGCACCGTCGCCCTTCTGCCATCCCTTGCGGATGATGCGCAGATATCCGCCATTGCGGTCGCCGAAGCGGGGTGCAATGTCAAACAGCCTGGAGACCGCCTCGCGGGTCATGAGGAAAGAAGCCGCCTGCCGGCGCGCCGAGAGATCGCCGCGCTTGCCCAGCGTGATCATTTTCTCCACGTGAGGGCGCATGGCTTTGGCCTTGGTAATCGTGGTTTCGATGCGCTCTTCGACAATCAAAGAAGTGACCAGATTGCGCAGCAAAGCGCGCCGGTGGCTGGTGTTCCGTCCGAGTTTCCATCCTGCTACACGATGACGCATGGTGTTGGTTCCTCTGGATCCTGTGTGGGGCTAGTACGACTCCAGGTCGTCTTCAGGAAGCCCGCTCTCGACTGCAACCGGAGCGCCGGGCACGGCGTTGCCCTGCTCGTCAATGCGCATGCCCAGGCTGAGTCCCATGGTGGTCAGGATCTCCTTAATTTCGTTCAACGACTTGCGGCCGAAGTTCTTGGTCTTGAGCATTTCGGCCTCGGATTTCTGCACCAGCTCGCCAATGGTCTGGATGTTGGCGTTCTTGAGGCAGTTGTAGCTGCGCACGGAGAGCTCGAGCTCCTCGACGGAGCGGTTGAGATTCTCGTTGCGAATTTCGGGCTTGCGGTCATCGCCGCCGGCTTCGGACTCCAACTCCTCCTCGAAGTTGATAAAGATGTTCATGTGGTCCTTCAGCAGCTTGGCGCCCAGGCCAATGGCATCGGCCGGAGTGATGGAGCCGTTGGTCCACACTTCGAGGGTCAGTTTGTCGTAGTCGGTAATCTGGCCGAGGCGGGCGGCATCCACGATGTAGTTGCACTTGCGCACGGGCGAGTGCACGGAGTCGATGGGGATGTAGCCGATGCCCAGGTCTTCGTCGAAGTTCTTGTCGGCGGCGACGTAGCCGCGGCCGCGCTTGAGGCGCATCTCCATGTCCAAGCGGCCGCCCTCGCTGACCGTGGCCAGATAGACGTCCTTATCCAGGATTTCGACGTCGCCGTCAGCCTCGATCATGCTGCTGGTGATGACTCCCGGTTTTTCGGCGCGCAGGTAGATGGCCTTGGGCCCCTCACCGTTCAGCTTGAACGGAATCTGCTTGAGGTTGAGGATGATATCGGTGGCATCCTCCACGATCCCGGGAATGGACTGGAATTCGTGCAGCACGCCTTCAATTTTGACGGCGGTAACGGCCGCACCCTCGATGGAAGAGAGCAGCACGCGGCGCAGGGCATTGCCGATGGTGGTGCCGAAGCCGCGTTCAAACGGCTGGGCCTGGAAGCGTCCGAAGCGGTCCGTAAGAGTCTCCGGGTCCGCCGCCAGCCGCTTGGGTTTTTGAAAGCCTTTCCAAAGCATAAAGTCTCGCTCCTCGTGTCCAACTTGTGTGCGCCGCCAACTCGTGACGGCGGTCCAAACTGCGGCGCTGCTTTTCCTGCGCCCGACGCACAGCGTTATTTGCTGTACAACTCGACGATCAGCTGCTCGTTCACCGGCAACTGGATGTCCTCGCGCTTGGGCAACGCAGTCACGCGTCCCTTGAGATTCTCCCGATCCACTTCCAGCCAGGCAACGGCGGGCTGGTGGCTGGTGAACTCCAGGGCCTGTTCCAGCATGACCAGCTTGCGGCTGCGCTCGCGCACCTCCACAGCTTCGCCGACGGCGACCTGGTAAGAGGGGATATTGACCTTGCGGCCGTTGACGGCGATGTGTCCGTGGCGCACGAGCTGGCGCGCCTGGGGGCGCGACAGCGCGAATCCCAAGCGGTAGACGACGTTGTCCAGGCGGCGCTCGAGCTGCTGCAGGAGCATTTCGCCGGTGACGCCGGGGGTGCGCGCCGCTTTTTCAAAGTAGTTGCGGAACTGCTTTTCCAGGGTGAAGTAGATGCGCTTGGCTTTCTGCTTCTCCCGGAGCTGCAGACCGTAGCCGACGATTTTTGCGCGGCGGTCCTTGCCGTGCTGGCCGGGCGCGAAGTTGCGCTTTTCGATGGGGCACTTCTCCGAAAAACACTTCGGGCCCTTAAGGAAAAGCTTCATGCCTTCGCGGCGGCAGAGCCGGCAGACTGCATCTTTATAACGTGCCAAGTTGTTTCTCCTTGTGCCAGGCCGCAAGGGCCGGGCAGGGTCGCGATCGGTTTACGGGACTGGCTTCCCTTCTTCCCGATCGAAATAACGTTCTCAGTTCCCAGTACTCTTCAAACGCGCCGGCGCTTGGGCGGACGGCAGCCGTTGTGCGGGATGGGGGTGACATCGCGAATGTTGCGCACCTCGATGCCGGCGGCAGCCAGCTCGCGCACAGCCGACTCGCGGCCGGAGCCCGGCCCGCTGACGCGCACCTCGACGGAGCGCAGGCCGTGGTCGCGCGCCAGGTTGGCGGCGTTCATGGCCGCCTGCTGGGCGGCAAAGGGCGTGCCTTTGCGCGAGCCGCGAAAGCCCAGCGATCCCGAACTTTTCCAGGCGATCACCCGTCCCTCGACGTCGGCAATGGTGACAATCGTGTTGTTGAAGGACGCCTGAATGTGCGCAATGCCGTGGGGCACATTCTTGCGCTCCTTCTTCTTGAACTGCTTCTTCTTGCCTTTTTTCTCGGGCGCGGCGGCTCCCGCAGCGCCTGCTGCTGGTGTCTTGGCCATGGTTTATGTCTTTCCCGTCGCTTTCTTCTTGTTGGCGATGGTCCCCTTGCGCGGGCCCTTGCGGGTGCGCGCGTTGGTGTGGGTGCGCTGGCCGCGAACCGGCAGGTTGCGGCGATGGCGGTACCCCCGATAGGAACCAATCTCAATGAGGCGCTTGATCTGCATGGAGATATCCTTGCGCAGATCGCCTTCCACTCCGCCCTCGCCCTCAATGACCTGGCGGATGCGGTTGACCTCGTCCTCGTTGAGGTCCTGGACCTTCTTGATGGCGTCCACGCGCGCTGCCTCCACAATCCTGCGAGCGCGTGGCCGGCCGATGCCGTAGATGTACGTCAGCGCGATGTCCACGTGCTTCTGGCGCGGGAGATCGACTCCGGCTATGCGTGCCATATCTTCTCAACCTCACTTTCTCGTAAACGCGAGATGATTCTCGCAAACCCGAGATCCTTCGCTGCGCTCAGGATTTCGCCGACGGACTCCCGCTCGTCCCGCTGCGCGGCCCTCGCTCACGCCCGCCAAACGGCCCAAGATCCACACCAGCAATTCGTGCCATACCCTAGCTCCTTACCCCTGCCGCTGCTTGTGCTTGGGGTTTTCGCAGATCACCCGCACCACGCCGTGGCGGCGGATGACCTTGCACTTGTCGCAAATCTTTTTGACTGCTGCTCGTACCTTCATGCGTCCGTTCTCAGTTCTCAGTTGCGGGCCACGAACTCAACCGTCCGTGCTCACCCGTTATTTGTAGCGGTACACAATGCGTCCGCGGGTGAGGTCGTAAGGCGACAATTCCACCGCTACGCGGTCACCCGGAAGGATGCGGATAAAGTTCTTGCGCATCTTGCCGGAGATGTGGGCCAGAACCTGGTGCTTGTTTTCCAGTTCCACCCGGAACATGGCGTTGGGCAACGATTCCAGCACCGTTGCCATGACCTCAATCGCGTCTTCTTTGCTCATTCACTCCTTTGACCCTGCGCTTCGCGTAAACCCAGATCCTTCGCTACGCTCAGGATTTCGCCGGCGGACTCC
>CAYRII010000176.1:0-5977 GCA_964424245.1 uncultured Terriglobales bacterium
GTGCCCGAGCGCACCATCGCCGAGGGCGACCCCTACGCCGCGCAGGCGCGCGAGACGGCCGCGCTGGTGGCCATGCAGGCGCCGCAACTGGGCGTGGACGACTGGACCTTCGCCTTCCAGAGCCAGGGCATGTCTAGAGGCCCGTGGCTGGGACCGACCGTACAAGAGACCATCCTTGCGCTGCGGCGGAAGGGCCACGGCGGCGTCTTTGTGCAGCCGGTGGGATTTCTCTGCGACCACGTCGAAGTGCTCTACGACATTGACGTCATGTTCCGCGCGCTGGCCGCACGGGAAGGCATGCGGCTGTGGCGCGCGGAATCGCTCAACCTCTCGCCCACGCTCATCGCCGCGCTGGCCGATGTGGCGCGCTCGCGCCTCTTGCCGGAAGGGGGCGAGTCGCGGCCGACGGTGGTGCAGATCTCCCCGGCCCGGCAGTGACATGAAACGCATCGCCATCGTGGGCGGCGGCATCGCCGGGCTCAGCGCCGCCTTCGATCTGGAAACCGCGCGGCAGAAAGGCGCGCCGCTCGAATACGCGCTCTTCGAGCGCAGTTCGCGCCTGGGCGGCGTGCTGCGCACGGAGCGCGCTGCCGACGGCTCGCTACTCGAAGGCGGGCCGGATTCGTTTCTCACCGAAAAGCCGTGGGCGGCGGAGCTTTGCCGCGAACTGGGGCTCGAGGGCGAGCTCATCGGCTCGAACGACGCCGAGCGCAAGACTTTTGTGGTTCTCGACGGGCGCCTGGTACCGCTGCCTGAGGGTTTGCAGTTCATGGTGCCCACGCGCGCGTGGCCAATTCTTTTCTCGCCGCTCTTCTCTTTTTCCACCAAGCTGCACATGGCGCGGGAGTGGTTCGCGCGGCCGCACGCGGCACGCAACGACGAATCCGCAGCGGAGTTTGTGGCGCGCCACTTCGGTCGGGAAATGGTGGAGCGCCTGGCCGACCCGTTGCTGGCCGGCGTTTATGGCGGAGAGGCAGAAAAGCTGAGCGCACGCGCCGTGCTGCCCCGCTTCGTGGAGATGGAGGAAAAATCCGGCAGCTTGAGCCGCGCCATGCTGCGGGCGAAGTCCGCGCGCGTGGGCGCACCGCCGCCGCTCTTTACCTCGCTGCGCAATGGCATGCAGCAGATGGTGGAGGCGATCACGGCATGCCTGGCGCCTGCGACGCTTCACGTCGGCGCCTGCGTCAGCCGGGTGGCACAGCAGGAAAGCGCGTGGGAGGTGCGCCTTGAGGGCGGAGAGAGCAGCCGTTTCGACGGCGTGATCCTCGCGTTGCCGGCCTACGCTGCTGCCGGTTTGCTCGCGGAAACCGATGCCGCGCTTGCCGCCAAGCTGGCCGAGATTGGCTACAGTTCCTCGGTCACGGCGACGCTGGGCTACGCCGCCGCCGCTGCCGAGGGCGCCGGCTGCCGCCTGCCGGCAGGCTTCGGTTTTCTAGTGCCGCGCGGCCAGGGCCGCAGAATGCTGGCCTGCACCTTCGTGCAGCGGAAATTTCCCCACCGCGCGCCCGAGGGACGGTGGTTGCTGCGCGTGTTTCTGGGCGGTTCGGCGGACGAGGATACGATCTTGCTCGACGATGGCGCGATTGAGACTGTTGTGCGCCAGGAACTGAAGGAGATTCTCGGCCTCGGCACCACACCCGAGTTCGTGCGCATCTTCCGCTGGCCGCGCTCCATGGCGCAGTACGAGGTCGGGCACCTCGAGCGAGTGCGCGAGATCGAGCGCCTGCGCGCGCAGCACAGCGGGCTCTGGCTGGCGGGCAACGCCTATTCCGGCATCGGTGTTCCCGACTGTGTGCGCTCGGGGCGCGAGGCCGCGCGCGCGGCGGCTCGCGCCTAAGTGCAACACAGCAACAGGACACGGGTTCTAAGAGACAATGGGGATGCCAAGATGAGAGCGAAGACCACAAACGTGTTGCCCATCGCGCTTCTGGCGCTGCTGGTGGTGGGGGCGCTTCCAGCGCAACACGAGGCCGAGCAGAAAAAGGAACCGGGCACGCCCGCGTCGGACGCGGCGGGAGCCGACCAGGCGACCCGCGCCATGTCATCGCGCCAGGTGGACATGGGTCCGCACATGAAGATGACCACGCTGCGCCCGCCGCAGGCCGCCGACGCCAGGCGCGCCGAGCGCGTGGTGGGAGCCGCGCGCATTGCACTGGAAAAATACCGCGACGTGCGCGTGGCCGAAGCCGACGGCTACCGCATTTTTCTGCCCCAGGTGCCGCAGAAGATGTATCACTTCACGAATTACGCCTACGGCTTCGAGGCCGGGATGGGATTTGATCCCACGCGCCCCACCTCGCTGCTCTACGAAAAAAACGGCGACGAGTACCGCCTGGTGGGCGCCATGTACACCGCGCCCGCGCGCTTTTCCGAAGAGGAACTGCACCAGCGCATTCCGCTGAGCGTGGCGCAATGGCACGCGCACGTAAATCTTTGCCTGCCGCCCAGCGAGAAACGCCGCCAGGCCTGGGGACGCAAACCGCGCTTCGGCCTGCGCGGGTCCATCGCCACGCGCGAGGAGTGTGAAGCTGAGGACGGATGGTTCATCCCGCAGGTCTTCGGCTGGATGGTGCACATGTATCCCTTCGAAACCGCGGCGGAGAAAATCTGGTCGCTCGAACCGCAAAAGCCGGGGAAAGAACACTCTCACTCCCACTAGCAATTCAGGCTGGAGATTGAATCGCGAATACGGGGGTCAGCGAAGCAGTGAGGTTTCCGCTTCCTTGATGGCGTGGCGTAATTGCGCAACCGCGCGGGCGATTTCTTTTTTGGTGGCGATGGCGGGCGGGGCCAGCAGCAGATGGTCGCCGGCTCGGCCGTCGGCGCAGCCCTGCATGGGATAGACGAGGACGCCGCGCCGGGCCGCAGCTTCCGCCACGCGTCCGGCAAAGTTGCCTTCCGGATCGAAGGGCTGCTTCGACTCCTTGTCGGCAACAAACTCCACGCCGCGCAACAGGCCGACGCCACGCACATCGCCCACGCTGGCGCACTGGCGCAATGCCTCAAGTTCCTCTGCCAGAGCCTCGCCCATCGCGGCTGCGCGCGCCACCAGCTTCCTGCGGCGCATGTGCTGCAACACGGCGCGGCCCGCGGCAACGGCGAGCGGGTGCGCGTTGTAGGTAAAGCCGTGCATGAAGGCACCCGAGCCGCGCGCGATGGCCTCGACCACATGACGCTGCGCGATCACGGCGCCCAGGGGCGCGTAGCCGCTGGCGATCCCCTTGCCGCAGACCAGGATGTCCGGCGCCACCTTCCAGTGCTCGACGGCAAAGTTGCGACCGGTGCGCCCGAAGCCAGTCATGACCTCATCGGCGATGAGAAGAACGCCCGCGCGGCGGCAGATGGCAGCCACGCGCTCCAAGTAGCCGCGGGGCGGGGTCACACCGCCCAGGGTCGCGCCGCTGGCCGGCTCGAAGAGAAAGGCGGCGGCCTGGCCGCGACTCGCAGCGATGGCTTCTGCCACTTCATCGGCGTAGCGCCGCGCGCAATCCTTGCAGGCGTAGCGGCAGCGATAACAGTACGGAGGGTTGACCTGCTCGAAGGACTCCGCCCGGCGCGTCATGGGAAGGTAGAGGTCGCGGCGGCGGGGATTGCCGCCCACCGCAATCGCGCCCAGGGTGGCGCCGTGGTAGCTCTGTTTGCGGCTCAGGACGCGAAAGCGCTGCGCTTCCCCGCGTTCCACGTGGAACTGCCGCGCGAGCTTGAGCGCGGTCTCGACGGCCTCGGAGCCGCCGCAGGTGAAATATACGCGCCCGCCGCGGAACTTGGGTCCGGCGAAAGCGAGGACTTCGGCGGCGAAATCTTCGGCGCAGCGCGTGGTGAACTGGCTGGAGTGCACGAACTCGAGCTGGCGCGCCTGCCGCACCATGGCGGAGGAAATTTCCGCGACGCCGTGGCCGATGAGGTTGACGGCGGCGCTGCCCGCGAGGTCGAAGTACTTGCGGCGCCCGGCATCCCAAATCCAGGCGCCGCGGCCGCGCACCGCCTGGGGAAAAGTTTTCCGGAACGAGCGAGGGAAGAGGGCGGAGGCTTGCGATTTGCGCGGGCGCGGGGGCACGGGCAGCGATTATCCGGCGCGCGGCGCGCGGGTGTCAAAAATCCGGCGTTGACAGAACGCGGCTTCGGCCTTGAGACTCTGCGTTTGCACAAATCAAAAGGGGGAGAATCCATGAAGCGTAGCCTGACACCTTTCGCCTTTCTTTTTTTCGTCATCAGTGGGAACAGCGCTGCAGCGCAACGCGCCATCAAGACGGCGGAGAAACCTGCGCCGGAGACCGTTTACGTCAAGGCGGGACGGCTGTTCGACGCCACCAGCAACCAGGTGAAGGAGAACATGGTGATCGTGGTGGAAGGCGAGCGGATTGCGAAGGTGGCGCCCGCGGCCGAGGCGAAGATTCCCGCGGGCGCGAAGGTGATCGACCTGGGCAAGGCCACGGTCCTGCCCGGTCTGATCGACTGCCATACGCACTTGAGCGGGCGCGCCGACCGCTACGACGAGATCTACAACTTCAAGGACACGCCCTTCCAGAGCGCATTTGCGGCCGTGCTGCACTCGCAAAAAACTTTGGAGGCGGGATTCACCACGGTGCGCGACGTGGGCTCGTGGCCGTTTCTCGCCGTCGACCTCCGGCGCTCGATTGACGAGGGATTTCTCGTGGGCCCGCGCGTGGTGGCGTCGGGGCCGGGGATTTCCATCACCGGCGGCCACGGCGACCTGAACAATTACTCGCCGCAGACGCGGGTGATGATGTTTCCGGAAGAGCGCGACTACGGCATTGCCGACGGCCCCGACCAGGTGCGCTGGGTGGTGCGCGCGCAGATGAAGTACGGGGTGGACGTGATCAAGATTGTGGCCTCGGGCGGCGTGCTCTCCAAAGGAGACGATCCGGGCTCGCCGCAGTACACCGTGGAAGAGCTGCGCGCAGCGGTGGAGGAAGCGCACGCCGCCGGCCGCAGGATCGCCGCGCATGCCCACGGCGCGCAGGGCATCAAGAACGCGATCACGGCAGGCATTGACTCCATCGAGCACGCCAGCCTGGTGGATGACGAAGGCATCCGCATGGCGAAGGAGAAGGGCGTGTACTTCGTCATGGACATTTACAACGACGACTACATTCTGGGCGTGGCGCGCGAGTTCAACATTCCGGAAGAGTTCATCGAAAAGGAAAAGAAGCTCGGCCAGTTACAGCGCGACAACTTCCGCAAGGCGTACCAGGCGGGCGTGAAGATGGCCTTCGGGTCGGACTCGGGCGTGTATCCGCACGGCGACAACGGCAAGCAGTTCCGCTACATGGTGGGATACGGCATGACGCCGGCGGAGGCCATCCGCACGACCACCGTGAACTCGGCCGATCTTCTGGGGCGGTCGAAGGACATCGGCACCATCGAGCCGGGCAAGTACGCAGACCTGATTGCGGTGGCGGGCGATCCGCTCGGCGACGTGCGTCTGCTCGAAAGCGTGGGCTTCGTGATGAAGGGCGGGAAGGTATACAAGGACGCGCTCACGGCAGGTTCCAAGTAGCTGCGGCTCAACGCCGATGCCGATAGGCTGAGGAACAGCTAGGACCAGTTGCGGCGCTCCACGAAGGTCGGCGGCTCGTAGGTGCGGCCGGCGGCCAGACGGCGGGCCTCGCGTCGCGCGCTCCACAGCAACAGCGGCCCGAGTGTGAGGCGCACAGTGCGCGCCGCCCAGCCGAACTCCTGTTCGATCTCCTGGCGCAGAGCCCGGACTTGCCCGCTGAGTGCGTGGTTGGATGCGCAAAGGCGACGCTCCATGGCCCAAAGCGCCGCGGCGTAGGCGCCGCGCAACTGGCGCACCTCCCACTCGAAACGCCGCCGCACCCGGGCGTCTGGGGAATTGCGGTAGCGCTTCCAGCCCTCGAGAACGGTCCGGCAGATGCGGTAAATGCTGGGACCGTTGCATTCGTAGTCGCGCAGGAACGCCCAGTCGAGAAACTTCTGCGAGTCCTCGGGCGCG
>CAYRII010000177.1:0-5975 GCA_964424245.1 uncultured Terriglobales bacterium
GATTGGGGCGCGAGCCAGTCCTCGACGCTGCCACCGCGACGGTGGATCCATGCCGAGAGCCAGCCCCCGATGTAGCCACCTCCGGAGACGGTGGAGAGGTAATCGAAACGGCACAGCAGCCGCTGCTCTGCCAACGCCTGGAGAACGCCCAGGCAGAAAGTGGCGCTGCGAATTCCCCCTCCGGAAAGAGCCAAGCCCAACAGCTGCTGGCGAAGGTCGTCATCTTTTTCCGGTTGGGGAGTCTTGGGCATGCGGCGGAGGCGAGATTGCCGAACTTGGGACAACTCTTCGGCGAAGACTTCCGGAAACGTCCGGGCCGACTCGGGATGGGGACAACCCGACTCCCCCTGCGCGTCCATGATTCACTCCCAGGGAAGGCGGCATGAGGCGGGAAAGGAACATGCGCAAAGCGAACGGGAAACGCAAGTTCTCCCGCATCCGGTCTTCGTTGCCTGCAGGAAACGAGGGACGAAACCGCCGCGACCGAGGAGAAGGCTAGCACGTTTTGAGCAAGTTTCCATCCGCCAGCCTGGTTTTGTTCCGCAGCCCGAACAAGCTTGCAAAAACAGGCTGTTAGAGATGGGAAACAAGGCTCCTTGGCGGGTGCACAGGGTGGTTTTTCGGGAGAGGACAGCTCCGCCATCGCCTGGAGGCATGGGGCTGCTCCAACCGCTGGTATCATAGGCGCATGAACCTGGGATTTCCCGAGATGCTGTTTCTGCTGTTCGTGGCCCTGCTGATCTTCGGGCCGCGCAAGCTGCCCGAACTGGGCCGGCACCTGGGCCGCGGGCTGACGGAATTCAAGCGCGCCAGCACGGAGTTCAAGACGCAGCTGGAGGACGAGGTACGGCAACTGGAGTTGGAAGAAGTTTCGCGCAACTCCATCCAGGCGCCTGCTGCGGAGAGGTCGGTGGCCAAGGGCACAGAGGCAGCCACAAGCGAGGCAACGCCGCCGGCGAAGGACGCTGATGCCTGACGCGGCGCTGGACGCATCCCGAACGGCGGAGACTCCAGAAGAGGCCGCGGAGCGGGAAATTCCCAGCATGAGCTTTCTCGAGCACCTGGAGGAGTTGCGCCGGCGCATTCTCTACGCTTTACTGAGCGTCGCCGCCGGGTTCGTGGCGGCGTGGTCTTTTGCAGACCGCATTTTTGCGCTGATGCAGGTGCCGATCGTGGAGGCCCTGCGACGCCGTCAACTGGACGAGTCGCTGGTGTATCTGAGCCCGACCGAGCCCTTCAACATCTACCTCAAAGTGGGACTGCTGGCGGGTCTATTCGTCTCTTCGCCGCTGGTGCTCTACCAGGTGTGGATGTTCATCTCACCCGGACTTTACCGCCATGAGAAACGGTACATCCTGCCTTTTCTTACCTTTGCCGTGGGGCTATTTCTTTCCGGCGGGTACTTCGGCTACCGGGTGGTGTACCCGGCGGCGCTGGATTTCCTGATCGGGTACGGCAAGGGCTTCCGCCCCATGATCACCATCGGGGAGTACACCGACCTGTTTTTGACCGTCATCGTGGGGCTGGGCGTGGTGTTCGAACTGCCCGTGGTGATTTTTTTCCTGGCGCTGATGGGAGTGGTGGATGCGTCCTTCCTTTGGAACAACATGCGCTACGCAGTGCTGGGAATCTTTGTGATTGCCGCCGTTCTCACACCCACCACCGATATCGTGAACATGCTGATCTTTGCCGCGCCCATGCTGCTGCTGTACGTCCTCAGCATAGGGCTGGCGTGGCTGGTGCATCCCAAGCGGCGGCGAGCACGGGCCCAGTCATGATGCCTGCCCAGACCGGAGACCCCGCGGCGCGGCGTGGAGGAGTGTTTCCGGAAGGCAATAAAGCGCAGAGTTTGGGGTTGGTTTCCGTTCTTCTGCTGTTCGGCCTGACGGCGTGCGCGGGCGAGAAGAAAGCGGCCTTGCCGGAAGGGGAAAGAAGAGAAGCCGCCCCGGCTGCGGCCGCCAAGAGCGTTGCGGCACCGCCCGTGGAAGCGGAAACGCCGACCCCGGCGCGGCGTGTTGATGCGGAACGCGCCATGCGTTACGTGCGCCAGGTGGTGGGTTTCGGTTCGCGGCCGCCGGGCAGCCCTGCGCACAAAAAGCTCGAAGGCTATCTGCGTGCGCAACTGCGGCGGGACGCGCTGGAAGAAGACGCCTTCGTGGCCGAGACTGCGGCGGGGCCGCTTCCCATGCGCAACTTCATCGTGCGCTATCCGGGGAGCAAAGACGGCGTGATTGTAATCGCTACGCACTACGACACCAACCTGCCGCTGAAAAACTACGTTGGAGCCAATGACGGCGGCTCGGGCACGGGCCTGCTGCTGGAGCTGGCGAACCAACTGCGCGGCAAGAAGCGCGAAGGCTACAGCGTGTGGCTGGTGTGGCTGGACGGGGAAGAGGCGGTACGGGAGTGGTCGGCCACGGACGGGCTTTACGGCAGCCGGCACCTGGCGGAGAAGTGGCAAAAAGACGGCACGCTGAAGAGGATCCAGGCGTTTCTGCTGGCAGACATGGTGGGCGACGCCGACCTGAACATCGAGCGTGACGGCAACTCCACGCCGTGGCTGCTCGACCTGGTGCTCGCGGCGGCGACGCGGCTGGGATATCAGTCGCACTTCTACCGGCGCAGCGTGACCATTGAAGATGATCATCTTCCCTTCGCGCGGGCCGGGGTTGCGGTGGCCGATCTGATCGACTTTGACTACGGCTACAACAACGTCTTCCACCACACGCCGGACGATACGCTGGACAAGCTGAGCCCGCGGAGCCTGGAAATTGTGGGCAATGTGCTGCTGGAAACCGTGCGCCTGCTGGATGCGCGGTAGGCGAGTGCCTTGGTTCGAACTTTTCCCCCGCGATGAATTGATGTCTAATGGCGACGCATGAAATGGTCTTGCCTGGCTTCGAGAGGCACTTCCTGAGCCGCTGACGGCCGCAATGCAACTCACCACCCTCGACTGGATCGTGATTGCCGCGTACTTCGCGCTGAACCTGGGCGTGGGGTTGTACTGGTACCGTCGCGCCAGCGGCAGCATGGAGGACTTTTTTGTCTCCGGCCGGCGGGCACCGTGGTGGCTGGCGGGCACGTCGCTGGTGGCCACGACCTTTGCCGCCGACACCCCGCTGGTGGTGACCGGACTGGTGTTCCGCTACGGCATCGCCGGCAACTGGCTGTGGTGGTCCATGGCCTTGAGCGGAATCCTGACGGTGTTCTTTTTTGCCCGGCTGTGGCGGCGCGCCGGAGTGCTCACCGACATGGAGCTTACCGAGTTGCGCTACGCGGGGCGGCCGGCCGCCATCTTGCGCGGCTTCCGCGCCCTCTACCTGGCGCTGCCGGTGAACACCATCATTCTGGGGTGGGTGAACCTGGCCATGGCCAAGATCCTCGAGATCACTCTGGGTATTGAGCGACTGGATGCCGTGATGTTTTGCCTGACGCTGACCCTGCTGTACACCACCGTTTCCGGGTTGTGGGCGGTGCTGTGGACGGACCTGCTGCAGTTTGTGCTGGCCATGGGAGTCGTAATTGCGCTGGCGTTTTCCGCCCTGGAAGCGGTGGGCGGCATGGAAGGGCTCGAGCGGCGGCTGACGGAGTTGGATGCTGCGCGCGGCATGGATTCGCTGGCCATGGCGCCAGGGTGGGAGTCCGGGTGGTTCCTGATGTTCCTGGTCTATCTCAGCGTGAACTGGTGGGCGAGTTGGTATCCGGGGGCGGAGCCAGGAGGCGGGGGCTACGTGGCGCAGCGCATTTTTTCCGCCAAGGATGAACGCCACTCTCTGGGCGCGACGCTCTGGTTCAACCTGGCGCACTACGCGCTGCGTCCGTGGCCGTGGATATTGACGGCGCTGGCGGCGGTGGCGCTCTATCCCGACACCAGTGATCCGGAGGGCGCGTACGTGCGGGTGATGGTGGACCATCTTCCACCCAGCCTGCGGGGATTGCTGCTGGCGGGATTCGCCGCCGCCTACATGTCCACGGTGAGCACGCACATCAACCTGGGCGCGTCCTACCTGGTGAATGATTTTTACCGCCGCTTTGTGCGCCGCGCGTCTCCGGAGCGCCATTACGTGCTGGCCTCGCGCGTGGCCTCGGTGCTGGTGGCGGTGCTGGCCGGGGTGGCGACCTACTTCATGAGTTCCATCGAAGTGGCGTGGAAGTTTTTGATTGCCATCGGAGCCGGTGCGGGACTGGTGTTCATGCTGCGCTGGTTCTGGTGGCGCATCAACGCATGGTCGGAGGTGGCGGCGATGGCGGCGGCGGGGATCTCTTCGCTTTTCCTGCAGTCACCGCTGGCGGCGGGAATTGTGGAGCGGCTGCGTACTTTCGACGCACAACTGCCGGCGGGAAAGCTCGACGCCGCAGACGCGCATGGATTTGCATGGCTGATGGTGCTGACCACCGCCTTCACCACGGTGGCGTGGCTGGCAGCCACCTTCCTGACGCCGCCTGAGCCGGAGGAAAAACTGCGCGAGTTTTATCGCCGCGTCCGCCCCGCCGCGCTGGGCTGGGGGCCGATCGCCAAACTGGAACCGGGCGGCTCCAGCCAAAGCCTGCTCTGGTCGGCAGCCGACTGGGTGGCAGGGTGCGGGCTGGTGTACTGCGCGCTGTTCGGCATCGGCAAGCTGATCTTCGGGCAGGTTTTTGCGGGCGCGACGCTGCTGGTGGTGGGCGCGGGCTGCGCCGGCTTTATTTTCTGGGACCTGGAGCGACGGGACTGGGAGTCGCTGCGGCAGTAGGCGCGGGAGGCCACCTGCCGTCGATTCGCTACAATGGACGGTTGAGACCAGACTTCTGTCCACGATGACCGAGCCAACCCTCTTCTGGATCGTTTTCAACGCCTTCGTCCTCCTGATGCTGTTCCTCGACCTGAAGGTGTTTCACCGCAAGGCGCACGTTATCGAATTCCGCGAGGCCATGTGGTGGAGCGCTTTCTGGATCAGCCTGGCCGTGTTTTTTGCCGTCGGCATTTACTTTTTCTGGCCGGAACCAGAGCTGCGCAAGACCAAGACCCTGGAGTTTGTGACCGGCTACCTGATCGAGGAATCGCTCAGCGTGGACAACCTGTTTGTGTTCCTGCTGATTTTTTCGTATTTCAAGGTTCCACGGCAGTACCAGCACAAGGTGCTGTTCTGGGGCATTGTCGGGGCGCTGGTGATGCGGCTGACGTTCATCTTTGCGGGCGTGGCCCTGATCAGGAAGTTCCACTGGATCATCTACGTCTTCGGGGCCTTCCTGGTGTTTACCGGCATCAAGCTGTTCCGGCAGGAAGAGAGCGAGATCCACCCGGAGCGCAATCCGCTGCTGCGGTTGTTCCGCCGCTTCTACCCGGTGACACGCCGCTACCACGGCGACGCGTTCTTCATCCGCCGGCGCGGGATCTGGTTTGCCACGCCGCTCTTCCTGGTCCTGCTGGTGGTGGAGACGACCGACGTGCTGTTCGCGGCCGACTCCATACCGGCCGTGCTGGCCATCACGCACGACCCGTTTGTGGTGTACACGTCCAATGTGTTTGCCATCCTCGGCCTGCGCGCCATCTATTTTGCGCTGGCGGGAGTGATGGAGCTCTTCCATTACCTGCACTATGGCCTGTCGGTGATCCTGATCTTTATCGGCATGAAAATGCTGGTGTCGAATTTCTACAAGATTCCCATTGGCGTGGCGCTAGGCGTGGTGGCCGCGGTGCTGGCGGTTTCCATCTTGGCTTCCATCCTGCTGCCCCACAAGAAGGCCGCCCTGCCGCGCCTGGATTCGAGCGAAGAATAGCCGCCTTCAGGGATGCTGCGTTGCGGCTTACTCGAAGAGAATTTGATCGCCGCGAACGATGGAGTGCTTGTTGAACTGGGCGTCGTTGCGCAGGGGAAAGTCTATGCGATAGTGGGCACCGCGGCTCTCCTCGCGGGCCAGAGCCGAGCGGGCAATCAACAGAGCGGTTTGATGCAGGTTGGCAGCTTCACAGGCGCGGCGGGATTCTCCGGGAG
>CAYRII010000178.1:0-5934 GCA_964424245.1 uncultured Terriglobales bacterium
AGACGGAGCGCAGGAAAGAAGAAGAAGAAAAACAGCGCCGGGGGCAGGCAGCACAAGAAGCCGAGGAGCAGGCTCGGCGAACGCGAGCGCTAGCCGAGGAGCGCGCGCGGCAGGAGCGGCTGGAGGCCGAGCGTGCTGCTATCACGGCCTTGGAAGGAAACTGGCGCGACACGAATAGCGGGCGGGCCTATACTCTTTCAATCAAAGCGGGCGAATTTGAGGCGCACGATCAGGCGGGCCATATGCTACGAGGCGTCATACGCGGGTCGACCATTGAGGGAACGTTCCGAAATCCCTCGCGGATGGTGGTGAACTGCAATATTCCCTCCTGGGAAGCATCGATCAAGGGCACTATCAGCGAAAATCGGCGCACCATCGTCTTTCAGTACAACAAATCTGTTTATGACTACACCTTCCAGTTCTTGCTGCCTTACGGGCAGCAAATCTGCCAACGCGTGTGGTTTTCACGCTATGAACCTGCGACCTTGACGCTGGTCCGCTAGAGTGCATCCGGACTCTTCCCCAGACGCGCAGTTCGCGCCCCAACCGGTGAACGCGCTAGAATGATTCTGATGAGCCGCGAGTAGCGGCCGCGAAGAAGACCCCTTTATGAATCAGAATGACGGAACCACCGGGCTTCGCCTGAAAACGGGCCTGGCGGAGATGCTCAAGGGCGGCGTGATCATGGATGTGACCAACGCCGAGCAAGCCAGGATCGCCGAGGATGCCGGGGCGGTGGCGGTGATGGCGCTGGAACGTGTTCCGGCGCAGATCCGCGCCGAAGGCGGCGTGGCGCGCATGGCCAATCCGCAGCGCATTCGCGAGATCATGCAAACAGTGACCATTCCGGTCATGGCCAAGTGCCGCATTGGGCACTTTGCCGAGGCGCAAGTCCTCCAGGAACTGGGAGTCGACTACATTGACGAATCCGAGGTCCTGACTCCGGCGGACGAGGCCCACCACGTGGACAAGCACGCCTTTCGCGTGCCCTTTGTCTGCGGAGCGCGGAACCTGGGCGAGGCGCTGCGTCGCATCGCCGAGGGCGCGGCCATGATCCGCACCAAGGGCGAGGCGGGCACAGGCGACGTGGTGCATGCCGTGAAGCACATGCGCGCCATCGTGCAGGAGATGCGCGAGCTCACCGTGGCGCGCGAAGAGGAGCTCTACGCCAAGGCCAAGGAGCACCAGGCGCCCTACGAATTGGTGCGCATGGTGGCGAAAGCGGGGAAATTACCGGTGCCGAACTTTTCCGCCGGCGGCATCGCCACCCCGTCTGACGCCGCGCTGGTAATGCAACTGGGCGCAGAGGCCGTCTTTGTGGGATCCGGCATCTTTATGAAGAGCTCCACGGAGTTTGCTGAGCCTGCCGAAGCGGCAAGCCGTGCCCGCGCCATTGTCCGCGCCACCACACACTACGACGATCCCGCTGTCCTTCTGGAAACCAGCGGAGAGCTTCTGGGCACCATGAAGGGATTGGCGGTGGGCACGCTGGCAGATGCGGATCTCCTGCAAAAGCGCGGATGGTAGGTGCGGCCGGACACGCGTCTTCGGGAGCCTTATGACCATCGGGGTCCTGGCCATTCAGGGTGACTTCGCGGCTCACCAGCGCCGTCTAGTGGAGTTGGGAGCTGAGGTCCTCCTGATCAGGAAGTCGGAACAGCTCTCCTCTATTGACGCCCTGGTGATTCCCGGGGGTGAGTCCACGACCATCCTCAAGTTCCTGGAACATGATGGCTTCCTGGACCGGCTGCGGATTTTTGCCAGAGAACGTCCCGTGTTTGGGACGTGTGCCGGCGCCATTCTGCTGGCGAGCGAAGTGGCAAGTCCGCCGCAAAGATCCCTGGAGGTTCTGGATATGTCAATTCGCCGCAACGCCTACGGCCGTCAGGCGGACAGTTCCATTCGCCAGGGCGAGACCACGCTCGGTGACGGGCCGTTGGAAATGGTATTTATTCGCGCGCCACGCATCGAGCGCGTGGGACTCGCGGTGGAAGTGCTGGCGCGGCAGGGAGGCGATCCCGTGCTGGTGCGCCAGGGAATGGTGATGGCGGCAACGTTTCATCCCGAGCTCTCCCAGGATGTGCGCGTGCACGCGGAGTTCCTGCGCATGGCACGGAACGGCGAGAATGGTCTGGAGAAACCGGTGCGCAGTTCCGGCGTCGCCGTTTCAGATTTGCCAAAATGAATGCGTGTGTTAGACTTTCGCGTTCCCGCAGCATCTCGCGGGAGAAATTCCGCATGAGCCGTCTTGAACGCCCAACATTCTGCAACCGGCGAGGTCACAACTCATGGGGCTTGCGCTCCTCTTTGCCATCTGGCTGATCACCCTCGTTAGCTCCTATTTCTTCTACTCCGATACCTGGCAGATGTTGCCCTTGGCGTCGGTACATGGAAGCGCCATCGACCAGCAGATGAGGTTGACCATGGTGCTGATGGGCGTGGTGTTTCTCGCGGCCCAGTTGGGGCTGGGATTGTTCGTTTGGAAGTACCGCGACCGCGGAACGGGAAGCGCGACTTATTTTCACGGACACACGGGCCTGGAATGGACGTGGACGGTTTTGACCGCGATCCTGTTTGTCGGCCTGAATCTGATGGGCTACAACGTCTGGGCGGCCAACCGCTTCCAGGGCGCTTCGCCGGGCGCGCTTCAGGTGGAAGTGACCGCAGTGCAGTTCGCCTGGTACTTCCGCTACGCGGGTCCGGATGGGAAGTTTGGCCGCATCCAACCACTGCAGGCAGACGCCTCCCAGGGGAATGAGGCCGCCATCGGCCTCGACCAGACGGATCCGGCCAGCCAGGATGACATTGTGACCACGGTGCTGGTGCTTCCCGAAAACCAGGAGGTTGACGCCCTGCTGCGCGCCCAGGACGTGATTCACAATTTCAACGTGCCCGCCATGCGCGTGAAACAGGATGTGGTTCCGGGTCTTTTGATTCACACCCACTTCATTCCGTCGAAGGCCGGGGAGTACGAACTGGCGTGCGCCGAACTGTGTGGGTTGGGCCATTACAAGATGACGGCGATGGTGAAGGTGGTCAGCCGGGAAGACTTTGAGAAATGGATGGCCGAGCGCGTGGCGGAAAAACAGCAATAGTTCCTGTACCGACGGCACGACGCGAAATCGTCATTGCAGAGTCGCTATTCGAGCCCATTTGGGAGAACCCAACTGATGAGTGAAGCCCACGTTGAGACAGCGGTGCACGCCCACACTGCGCCCACGGGATTTATTCGCAAGTACATCTTCAGCCTCGACCACAAGGTGATCGGCCTTCAGTATTATTTCCTGGCGCTGGTGGCGGTGTTTGTCGGAATATTTCTTTCGCTGCTGATGCGCATCCACCTGATGTGGCCCACGGCGTCGCTGCCCTGGATTGGCGAAATCAAGCCGGAAACCTACCTGACGTTGCTGACCATGCACGGCACCATCATGGTCTTTTTTGTTCTCACCACGGCGCCACAAAGTGGTTTCGGGAACTACGTCCTGCCCATCCAGATTGGGGCGCCGGACATGGCCTTCCCGGTTCTCAACATGCTCTCCTTCTGGATCACGTTTCTGTCCTTCGCGGTAATGCTGGCGGCGTTTTTTGTAGAGGGCGGGGCCCCGCTTTCAGGCTGGACGCAATACCCGCCCCTGAGCGCCATCCCCAGCGCCGGCCCCGGACAGGGGCTGGGCATGGACCTGTGGATCATCAGCATTGCGCTGTTCTGCGCGGCCTCTCTGATGGGCGCCTTGAATTTCATCACCACCGTTCTGGATCTGCGGGCGCGCGGCATGTCGCTGATGCGCATGCCATTGACCTGCTGGACGTGGTTTGTGACCGCCATGCTGGCTTTGCTGGCCTTCGGCGTACTTGCCGCCGCGGGCATCCTGCTGTTGCTGGACCGCAATGCCGGCACCAGTTTCTTCGTGCCCGGCGGGCTCATGGTGACCGGCGTGCCCATCAAGCATCAGGGCGGATCGCCGCTGCTCTGGCAGCATTTGTTCTGGTTCTTCGGGCACCCGGAGGTGTACATCGCCATTCTCCCCGGTATGGGGGTAGCCTCGCAGGTGCTCTCTACGTTTTCGCGCAAGCCCATCTTCGGATACAAGGCCATGGTGTACGCCATCCTGGCCATCGCTGTGCTCGGCTTCCTGGTGTGGGGCCACCACATGTTCATGAGCGGCCTCAGCCCCTATTCCGCTTTTGCCTTTTCCGTGCTGACCATGGCCATCGGCGTTCCCTCGGCCATCAAGACGTTTAACTGGCTGGGAACCATCTGGCGCGGGCGTGTTCGCCTGGCCTCGCCCATGTTGTTTGCCATTGGCTTTGTTTCCCTGTTCGTGAGCGGCGGACTGAGCGGACCATTCCTGGCGCAGCCCGTCCTGGATATCTACCTGCACGATTCGTACTTTGTCGTCGCGCACTTCCACTTGATCATGGGGGTGGCCGCCATCTTCGGCATTTTCGCCGGCACCTATTATTGGTTCCCCAAGATGTTCGGCCGCATGATGCACGAGGGCTGGGCCAAGGCCCATTTCTGGCTGACCTTTGTCGGGACCTACGCCATTTTCATGCCCATGCACTACCTGGGTATGGCCGGGCATCCGCGGCGCTATTCAGAGTTGACGCAGGTAAAGTTCCTCGAGCCCCTGATGTCGCTGCAGCATTTCATTACCATCGCCGCCATCATCACCATCGCCGCGCAGTTCATTTTCGTCTTTAACCTGTTCTGGAGCATGCTCAAGGGGAAAAAGGCGTCGGACAACCCCTGGGAGGCGACGACGCTGGAGTGGACAACTTCGACTCCGCCTCCGCATGACAACTTTGGCGGGCGCGTCCCCGTGGTTCGTCATGGGCCGT
Source organism: uncultured Terriglobales bacterium (assembly GCA_964424245.1). Taxonomy (GTDB): domain Bacteria; phylum Acidobacteriota; class Terriglobia; order Terriglobales; family Acidobacteriaceae; genus CAYRII01. The sequence goes on from CAYRII010000178.1 coordinate 4,843, forward strand.
ACGAGTACAGCGTGCCCGGTGCTCCGCGGGACTACACCATGCAGGACGAAGAAGTGGAGATTGCAAAACACTAGACTGCAATGGCGACTCTGACTCAACCCGTCGCCGCCGATGAGCGGGAAGCGCAACTGGGCGGCCGTGGCCCGGACATCGCCCCGCCTCCCCACCGCGGCGGCGAAAGCGGTGGCCCCGGATTCACGGAATCGGACCGCTTGCGTCGCTATCGCATTGGCCTGGCCGTCGGGCTGGCGCCGGTCGTAATGTTTTTTGTGGCCTTCACCAGCGCCTACATCGTTCGCCAAGGACTGGGAGGTGACTGGCGGAGCACAGTGTTGCCGCCCATCTTGTGGGTGAATACCGTGATTCTTCTGGCCAGCAGCTTCACTGTGGAACAGGCTCGGCGCCGCGCCGTCCTGGTGGACGTCGGCAGGGACGGGAAGGACCGGGGCCTTCCCTGGCTGGGCGTGACGCTCATCCTGGGCCTGGGATTCCTCACCGGACAGTGGATGGCATGGGGCCAGTTGGCGGCGCAGGGTGTTTACGTGTCCACCAACCCCAGCAGTTCGTTCCTGTACCTGCTGACCGGCAGCCATGCGCTGCACCTGGGAGGCGGCATTCTGGCGCTGCTCTATGCCGCGGCCGCCTTTGTGTTTGGCCGTCCGGCGGCCACTCGGCGCATCGTGGTGGACGTGGCGGCCTGGTACTGGCACTTCATGGACGCGTTGTGGATTTACATCCTGGCTCTTCTGTACTTCGCCGGCTAGAAACGAACGGGAGACAACGAAACAATGGCAGATGCGGCAATGCACTCTCCGGCGGCGGGCGCCTACGAACCGCCGCTGCTTGGCGCCTACTCGAAGAAGTTGGGCATGTGGCTGTTTCTGGTCTCCGATTCGCTGACCTTCGGAGCCCTGCTCTTCGCTTATAGCTACGGACGTATCGCCACAGCCAACTGGCCGACGCCGTTCGGGTCGCACAGCATCTTCAACGCCACCATCATGACGGCGTGCCTGCTTTCGAGCTCGCTGACCATGGTTCTGGCCGTGCTGGCCTCCCGGCGCAACGACCATCGCTGGCGGCTTTACTGGCTGC